>CAZGVT010000007.1:24006-25198 GCA_964529255.1 uncultured Alphaproteobacteria bacterium
CGTATCCCAAGTTTTTACTGCACTTACGCAAAACGACAGAAACAACTACTGTTCCTGTCGTTGAATCCCGCTGAATCCGACATCAACGGTCATATTATGATAAATCCGAGGGGAAAGTGCAAGGGCGGTGAAACGAGAGGGCCGCGAAGAGGGGGGCTATCGATAAGATAGTTGAGAACGACTATTTGCCGTTTAAACCCTCTATCACTTGTTCTTCTGTTAGTACTCCATTGGTAGGCATTAACCACAGCGTTGACGGCCCTTCAGTCGTGGCGAGAACGCGGTAAAACAGGCTCAAAGCGTATTCCGCAGCACCGAGGTGAACGTACGAAGTGTCCGTTGTATAGCCGTGATACCAGTACTGTCCTTCAGGTGTTGTGGAGAAAAAGACCAGATAGCGATTCACGTCAACGACGCAACCATTAGTGGAGGAACTTACGGGCAACCAATGGAGAACACCATTACTCCCTTCAATCCTCAGTACCATCTGGGGAGGAATCGGAGTGGTAACCGAAGTTCCCATCAGTGGAAAGAAGATCATCCCTTCGTTGGCGTTTGCGGCATCGGTTTCTATTCTCAAGGAATCCATCAGTATCCCGCTATCAAACGGGAAGAAGTAGACTGTAAAGATTTGCTGACTGGAGCCCCCGGGATTGAGCGAACCGAAATTGCCGACGTCTGATGCGAACCAAAAGTTCTCCACAGGGCCAAGTATGGTGATGTTTTGGATTGTGTCTCCTCCGCTATTCCTGAATCGAAATTCTGCATGAGTCCAGTCCCCGCACTCCAAGTCACCTGCATTCCAGTTTGTCACGCCAGCTTCAGTGCTGTCGGCGAATACGACTTCCAGACTACTAGGATAGACGATCGCGAAATCATCGTCACTCACATCAGATGCCGAATCAGTTTCACATGTAACCTTGACTCTGCAATGCCCGGACGGAGGGTCCGTGATCAGGTAGGATTCTTCTCCGTCGTTGTCGGTTGCAGAGGCCAATACCTCCCAGGGACCGGTCGGGTAATCTCGGCTGAGTTCTATGCGGATTGGGCCGCCGATATTATAGCTGAACCACCGAATGATCAATGAGTCAGCGATGTGGAATGAGCCGGCAACGTTGGGATGAAGAACTCTCAATATCTTCTCCGGCTCTGGTTCGGTGCGGACAATCCATAGATCATAATGCGGATCACC
>CAZGVT010000008.1:0-953 GCA_964529255.1 uncultured Alphaproteobacteria bacterium
CGCTGTCGGGGATTTCCCGGTTGGATCAAATCAAACAGGAGGTGCGAAATGAAGCCAGTACTTTTCGTGGCCGCCGCGTTCGCGGTGGCGGGATTGGGCTGGGCGCAGGCTGACTGCAATCCCGGTGGGTGTTGGACCGTGACGGACAACACGTGTTACAATGAGTCCAACTGCGACGACATGGCCGGTGCGAGTGACGGAATCGCCTTTCAAGCGTCATGCACCGGGAATTACACGTTCATGTGTAAAGTAGGCGACTGCTCGCCAGAGGCGTGTACTGCCTGTATCGCTTGTGCAAAGCTCACGTTTAACAGCACTACACTCCCCGAGACTCGACTCTGCAAGGCAGTAGTCGGTGACAATAACAATTGCACAAATCCCTGTGCGCCGATGGGCCAAACTGTGGAGCTCACGGCGGGGCATTGGTATAGCCTGCAAGTGACCCTCGAGCATTGTTCCGAAAATCCGTGCGGAGAATGCGATTGCGTCGCAAAGGCGCGTCTCTATGGTGATGTTGCGGATTGCACGGCTTGGTAGGCGATGCGCTTTCAGAATACCATGTTCGGGCTCCTGGTTTTCGCATTGAGCGACTTGTGCGTCGCCGTGACTTACCGTGTACCGGAGAATTTTCCCACGATACAGGCGGCGTTCAATGGGATCGCACCCAACGATAGCATCATTGCATACACCATGACACACACGGAGGCGCTAGTTGCGCCTCCGTTTGAGTTTTGGCTGCTCGGCGACGTGCTGCCCGGCGACACGGGCGAATACGAGCGCCCGGTGATCGATCCGACATCGCTGCCCGGCTCGGATTCGTTAGCCTGCATGAAATTACCGATGGGGAGCAAGCCGCACCTCGAAGATCTCAAGTTTGTGAACGGTGCGGCCATGTATCCTCGTCGTCGAGACGAACTGGGCAATGACTTGCGAGGCGGGATCGTGTACGCAAC
>CAZGVT010000008.1:963-7420 GCA_964529255.1 uncultured Alphaproteobacteria bacterium
GTCGGACACGATAACGGTTACACGCTGCATATTCGACTCCGTGGCGGGTGGGATCTCGTACACGAATTTATCCTCAATTGCTCACGTGCTGATTTCGCATTGCATTTTCCGCGACATTCGAAGCGGAATGGCCTCAAGCCGGAATACTCTGGAAGCACGAGATTGCCTGTTCGAGGGAACGAACTACGGCGGTGTAGGGGGATACAATTGGGACCTGATCGAACGCTGCCGTTTCACCGGCACGACGGAGTGGGGTTGGATCGGACTGCACCGCGACGGCGGGATAGTGAGAGACTGCGTTTTCGGCCCTGCAACTTGCTTCACTGCAGATCCTATTTCGATTTACACGTGGGGATCCGCATTGTTTGAGCGAAACGTCTACCAAGGGATGGAACTTCGCGGATTCATGTTCCCGATTGCACTTCGGGAAGGCGGAGTGATTGAAATCACGGACAATCTCTTTCTGAACAACTTCTACGCGCCGCAAAACCCGGGAACCAATCCAATCGTTATTTACGATGGAGTCGAAGGAGAAACCCCGCTCGGCCAAGCCATTATTCGCGATAACCGGTTTGCGGACAATTTTACCGGCACCGAAGGCTCGCAGGTCGGCAAGCTTATTCGTGTAACGTCGCGTCGCGGAAGCTGCGTCATTGAGGGGAATCGCTTCTATTCAAACGGACCGGGTTCAGGTCCCTGCATTCAAGTGGATTCACTGGGAAACTCGATAGATCCCCGGCAGAACGTTTTTCACGGCAACCAATACGCGATACGGAACGAAGTCGGCCAGCTCGATGCGCGCTTCAACTACTGGGGAGACTCGACGGGGCCCTATCACGAAGAATTGAATCCTGACGGACTCGGCGACGAGGTGCGCGGCAATGTCCTCTTCAATCCGTGGTATCCCGACACGTCGTTCCTGGAAACGCCGCTGCGCTCAAAGCCGGGCGTAGCAAGCTACGCGCTACGGGCGTTTCCGAATCCGTTCAATGAAAGCGTGACACTGAAATTCGAAATCCCCGGGCCGGGGATTTTCAGGATCGAGTTGTTCGATCTCTTGGGACGAAGAGTGAAGGAGTTGTTCGTCGGGCCGGTCGCGTACGAAAAAATAGTTCGCATTGACGGGAATGATCTCGCGTCCGGCATTTATTACGCTCGCGCATGGCAGACCACACACAACCGCCCTGTAGCCACTGCGAAACTCGTGCTCCTGAAATAGCGCGCCAAACAAACACGACAAATAACAGAACGGGACAGCCCAAGGGTTGCCCCGTTCCTAATTTTCTGCCGGATCTTGCAGTTACGGCAGCATTCGACCTTCCATATCAACAAGTGCGGTTTCCACGGCACTCCACACACGATCGACGGTAACTTGTTCCATGCACCACGGCGCGGACTGCCACTTGCACCTCTGCGCTCCATGTCCGTAACGTGAAAGGCAACAAGGGACTCCCGCATGAATCGCGCGGTGTGGAGGAGTGAATTGGTAATTTACTTGCGTACTGCCGTAGATTACAATCGTGACCGGTCGCTGTACGGCACAGGCCAGATAGCTGATGCCGGAATCATTGCCCACGACAACGACGCATCGCTTGAGCAATGCGGCGACGCCTCGCAACGGAATATCGATCATACCTGCTACTGCGCCTCCCGCTGACTGCGTCAGAGCAAGCACGTCGTTCACTTCACTCTTGCCGCCAAATGCGATTGCTGTTCCGCCAGTGGCATCTCGCCAGCGTTGTGCAATATCCAGAAAATTCTCGCGCGGCCATCGTTTTGTCGCCCATGCCGAGCCGATGACAATTCCCAGAAACGGAGCACGGTGGTTCGTTTGAAGCTGCCGCTCGGCCTCCGCGTCCGACTCGCGATCCACGGGAACGAACAGCGCGTTGCTCTCGCTCGATGCGACACTATCCCCCAGCAGCGCAAGCCGTCTCCGAGCGTGATCCGGCTCACCGGCGAGGTCTAAGTCGACAACCTGGGTATGACACAAGCCGCTGAGAAATCCCGAGTATCCGACTCGAACTCGCGCGGCGGTCGCCAACGTGATTAACCTGCTGCGAAACGACGGATGCGTATTCAGCACAAGGTCGTAATGTTCGGAGCGCAGCGCTCTGCACGTGTCGAACAGAGTTGTCGTTTGTCCTCTCCACCCGCGTTTTTCAAGCACGATCAACTTGTCCACGAGGGGATGCCCGCGCAGGATGTCGACTCCGCGGCGGGCGACGAGCACATGCAACTGTGCTGTCGGGTATAGCCGTCTCGTGGCATTGATCAGGGCCGTGCTGAAGACGACATCTCCGATCCAGGCCGTGTCGATGATCAGGATGCGCTGGGGCTGGTCTTCCAACGGCGGTGCATCCAAAGCCACTGTTCGGGAGTCTCGCGTATAGCCTGCTCCAATTGTGCGGTCATCATGGCGGTCAGTTCGTCCGCATCAGCGGCCGCCGGAGGGATCAGTCTGTTGTAGCGAATTCGGTGCCTGTCTCCGGGTAACCAGGTTGAATGCGCGAATACCAGAGGAGCCCCGGTTCGCAAATGAAAGATTGCCGGACCGCGAGGAGTCGAGGCAAGCTTGCCGAAGAATGGTACAAACGCGCCGTCTTCGTGAGCGTCCTGGTCAATCAAGATCGCGACGGCGCGGTTTCGTTTGAGCGCGTCCAGGACTCCACGCACGGCCTGCTTTCTCTTGATAATCTCAATTCCGTTCCGGCGACGGTAATCGTCCAACATGCGCTCGACCAGCTTGTTCCGCTGAGTAGTCACGACGAAGGAGACCGGTACACCGCGAAGCGACTCGAACGCGCCCATGACTTCCCAGTTCCCGAGATGGCCGGAAAATACGATGCAACCTCTGTTTTCCTTGAGGCAATTGCTAATGCACTCGGCAGATTCATCGAGTATTATCCACTGGCGAGCATCTCCTGCGGTCAGATGAGGCAGTTCCGCGAAACTTGTGGCGATGCGTCCCCAGTGGCGATAAACCCGGGCCACCAGTGCCTTCACGCCGGTTGCAGGCAGGGTTGTGAAGGCGATGCGTATGTTCGATTCCGTGACGTTCCGTCTAATTCCAGTAAAATAAGCAATTTGTCCTAATACTGACCCGATCCAAGAACGAAATCGTCTCGGGAGAGCCCGCAACAGTAATAGGACAAACCGAATCAGACTATACTGTAGCCAGTGGGACAGCCGAATCAGTAGGAACTTCCTCCCTAAGAGTTGGCGTGTAATTAAAGACTTATCCATTGGATTGTCAAGCCACGGACTCGCAGGTAACTTGCGTTTTCCGACGAAAATCATAAATTTAGACGGACGGCATCCATGACCCAGACCCCCACAGACGTGACCAGCTCGCGGGCCGTCGCCGTAGACGCACTTCTCGATTTCGAATCCGGCGCGGAATTCGCCGACGAGATACTCTCCAACCACCTGAATGCCTCGGGCCTTCGCGGAAGTGACCGTGCTTTCACCGCGGACCTATACTGGGGAGTCATTCGATGGCGCGGCCGTCTCGACGGATGCGTAATCCCGACTTTTCACGGTGACTACCAGCGCGCGAATGTCCTGATTCGCGTGCTGCTCCGACTTGGCACTTATCAGCTGTTTGTTCAGGACAAGGTTCCTGATCATGCGGCGGTAAGCCAGACCGTCGAGATTGCGGTTAGCCGACTCGGAAAGTCTGCAGCGGGACTGATCAACGCCATATTGCGCCGGCTTGCGCGTGAGCGTGAGCGGTGGGATAGTCCTCCGGCCGGAACGGACGAGGTCGGCAGGCTTGCTTTCTTTCATTCGCATCCACGCTGGATTGTCCGTTCCCTTCTCGATCAATTTGGGCAGGAATCGGCAGAGCTTGCACTGGTCAAGAATAACACTCGGCCGGCACTTGTTGTGGCGGTGGATACGACCAAACAGACCGTGCCCGAGTTCGAATCGCGTTTGCGGGAACGCGGCGTGAAGTGGGCGGTTTCTGAATTCAGGCCGAATTACTTGCGACTTGGCACTCCGGCATTGCATTTGATTCAGCCGTTTCTGGATTCCGGACTGATCACGGTCCAGGATGAGAGCGCGGGAATGGCCGTTGCGCTATTGGATCCTCAGCCCGGTGAGCACGTGCTCGACATGTGTGCCGCGCCGGGCGGCAAAGCGATCGCAATTTGGCAGGCCATGGAAGGTCGGGGCCGGCTCACTGCGGTTGAAGTCAGCGATGAACGGGCCGGGCAATTGCGGCAAAACCTCGCGCGTGTGGAGGCGAACAACGTTGAAGTCGTGGTCGCGGATGCGCGCACGTTTCCAGTCTCGACTTTCGACAGAGTGCTGGTCGATGCTCCATGTTCCGCGATGGGACTGTTGCGCCGCCAGCCGGATGTCCGGTGGAGACGAAAGAACCATCATCTTCCCGCACATCAAAAGTTGCAAATAGAGCTGCTGACACGAGCCGGAGAATTGGTGAAGAAGGGCGGCGTGATTGTGTATTCAACGTGCAGCATCCTGAACTCTGAAAACCACGACATCGTCAGCGCTTTCATGAGAGAGTATCCGGAGTTTCAGAAAGAGGATGCGCGGGGATTATTACCGGAATCCGTGATCGGAAAATTCGGAGACATGGAAACCTTTACTCACATTCACGATACCGATGGAGCGTATGCCGCGCGGTTGCGCCGCGTGGGTCATTCTTAATCTATGAACATAGGCCGTTTGAAGGAGATGCTGATCAGCCGCCGGGTTCAATGGACTCTGGTGTTGCTGGTCAGCTTTCTTTTCATCTTCGTTTTGATGGACCTGATGGTGATGCCGCTATATACTCGACAAGGCAGCGAGCGGATCGTGCCGGACGTTCGAGGTCTGTCAAAGGATGCTGCCGTGCTCGCTCTCGACTCGGCGGGATTCATGACAATCGTAGAGACCGCAAAGCTTGCCGTACGAGTCATGTCCGACTGCGTCTTGGAGCAGCGACCGTTGGGCGGCACACTGGCAAAACCCGGCCGCAAGGTCCACATTGTTCCTGCGCTGCCCGCCGCGCCCGACAAGATGCCCGATCTGGTTGGACTCGACCTCCGCGATGCTCAGTTGCGCTGCAAGAATGCCGGTCTGGTCAGCGGTGAAACGGAAGTGAGTTACGGTTTTTCCGAAAATACTCCGCATGGTCGAGTAATTTCCCAGAGGCCCGCCGCCGGCGAAACGGTTGAGGCGGGATCGACCGTGAAACTGACCGTTTCTCTCGGTCGGCAGCCGGACAGATTTCTGGTGCCCAATTTGGTCGATCAACCCCTCTCCGAAGTGCGAGTGCTTTTGCGCGAGGCGGGCTTGAAACTGGGCAAAGTTGTGCGACGGGAGACTGCGCTCTATGATGCGGGAATGGTGATTGCTCAGTCCGTAAAGGCCGGGGAAGAAGTTGATAAGGGAACGGCGGTGGATGTCGTAGTTGCCGTAAAGTCCCGCGATGACGTGGAAAGTAATCGAGAGGCTGACTGAATGAAATCGCCCGTCCGGATCGCGCCTTCAATACTTGCCGCCGATTTCATGCGTCTTGGCGAACAGGTCGCCGAATGCCATGTTGCCGGAGCGGATCTCATTCACTGTGACGTGATGGACGGCCACTTCGTTCCTAATCTCACTTTTGGACCGCCCCTCATTTCGCAGCTTAAAAAAGCGACCAAGCTCGACTTGGACGTGCATCTGATGATCGAAGCTCCCGAGCGCTCCGTCGACCAGTATCGCAACGCCGGAGCAGCCGCAATTACGGTACACCAGGAAGTCTCACCTCACTTGCATCGTTCGCTCGCTCATATTCGCAGCCTCGGCGCGAGAGCGGGTGTTGCGCTGAACCCTTCGACACCCTTCGAGTCGGTCATGTCCGTGCTGGGAAGCTTTGACATGCTGTTGATCATGACGGTGAACCCCGGATTTGGCGGACAATCATTTATCGAGAGCATGCTCGGAAAGATATCCGCCGCGAGGGAATGGCGCGATCGGGAACAGGTCCCGTTCTCAATCGCCGTCGATGGGGGGATTGATTCATCCACGGCGCCGCGCGTGGTGTCGGCCGGTGCGGACACTCTGATCGCCGGCACCTCCGTTTTCAGCGGAAACATAGCGAGAAATGTGGCCGCTTTGCGAGAGGCCGTAACGTGATAAAGTTGTGGGTCCGCGCGGTGGGAGAGTATGCGGTGAATACCGTCCTCGCCTGGTGCGACGAAACCCGGGAGGCGGTCATTTTTGATCCTGCGGGCGAGACGGACGAGACGATTGCCGAGATTGTGCGGCAGGATCTAACGCCGAAATGGCTCGTGAATACGCACGGCCATCTTGATCACATCACTGAGAACGACGTCGTAATCTCACGGTTTAGAGTTCCATTGCTCATTCACGAACTTGATCGCCCGATGTTGACCGATCCCGAGCTGAACTTCTCTGCCTGGACCGGGAGGCCGATTCGATCTCCCGATGCCGATCGCAC
>CAZGVT010000008.1:7430-22169 GCA_964529255.1 uncultured Alphaproteobacteria bacterium
CAATCAGGCTTTCGTCGCTCTGCACGTTCCCGGACACACACAGGGCTCACTTGTGTTCTACGCACCTGGAATTCTGATCGCAGGTGATACGCTGTTTCAAGGCGGAGTCGGGCGATCCGATCTGCCCGGCGGAAACGAAGAACAATTGTACAGTAGTATTCGCGCGAAGCTCTACACGCTACCGGAAAACACAGTTGTCTACCCAGGTCACGGCCCGACGACCACGGTCGGTGAAGAGAAACGCGGCAATCCCTTTGTCAGGGGATGAATTTCCGGGCGCCCGGGAAGTCCGTTCGTTTCTCGCACAAGGATTGTTCGAATCTGATCTTCAGCCGAATACGCTGAAGAGCTACGCTCTGGATCTGAGCGGATTTGCTTCCTGGCTGCAGGTTCAACACCTGTCTTTCGCCTCGGTTGATCGCGCGGCCGTCGAGAAGTACCTGATCGAAATCGGATCGCTGCTGTTGCCATCTTCGTTGGCGCGACGCCTGAGCGCGATTCGCCGATTCTACGGCTGGCGCGTTTTGGAAGGTTTGCAGCAACGCGATCCGACGGCCGGGATCGAATCTCCGCAACTCCGCAGAAAGTTGCCGAAGGTGCTCACAGTAAGCGAGGTGGAGCAGTTGATTGATGCTGCAAGCGGAGAGACTCCCCGCCAGTTGCGTGACAGTGCCATGTTCGAAACGGCCTACTCTTGCGGTCTCCGGGTGTCGGAATTGGTCGGACTCCGCCGCCGGAATGTTGATTTTGAGAATGGCATCGTGCGACTGACCGGCAAGGGAGGAAAAGAGCGCATCGTGCCGATTGGAAATCGCTGCATTTCGTCTCTCAAGAGATGGCTTCGAAGCGGGCGGGAGTTCATTCGCGGTGAGGATAGTTCCGGAAGAGTGCGCACTCTGCCGCTTCGGGCGGAAGACGTCCTGTTCCTCAATCATCACGGCAACCCGCTCACTCGATTCGGCTTTTACACAATTCTGAAGAACTACCTCTTTCGATTGGACATAACGACCCCGATCACTCCGCACACATTCCGGCATACCTTTGCAACGCATCTGCTCGAAGGAGGAGCTGATTTGCGAGTGGTGCAGGAACTTCTCGGTCACAGTTCGATAACAACAACAGAGATTTATACTCATCTCGATCGCGACTATCTCCGCGAGGTCGTGCGTAATTTCCATCCAAGGGGCTGACCGAGTTTGTCGAGTTACCAGCACATCATCTACATGCTTCCTGGTTTTGTGTTGGGACTTACTCTCCACGAGTTCAGCCACGCGTGGGTCGCAAACCGTCTCGGAGACGACACGGCGCGAAGACTGGGCCGGCTCACGCTGAATCCACTACCGCACTTGGATCTCTTCGGCACCATGATGTTGATCGTGGCCGGATTTGGCTGGGCCAAACCTGTGCCGGTGAATGCCGCAAACTTACGATCCCCCCGTCGTGACATGGCGCTCGTGGCCGTTGCCGGACCGATCTCGAATATCATCATCGCGTTTTTTTGCGCTCTGGTATTGCGATTGGCGGGTCTTGCAGAGGCAACCGGTGCCGTGGCCTTTGCCGTGTACGCGATCTGGATCAACGTCGTGCTCGCCGTCTTCAATATGATTCCGCTGCCGCCGCTCGACGGTTCGCGCATTCTTGCCTTTCTTGTCCCGCAGTCATGGAATCACGGTTACGCGACCTTTGAAAAGTACGGTCCCATGCTGTTGTTCGGGCTCGTCTTGCTCGCCAGTTTCACCGGTGTTTCCATTCTTGGCCGGATCGTCAATCCGGTCGCCGCGCCACTCGTCAATCTATTATTGGGTGGTGCGGCTTCATGAGGCGTTTTTCGTGCGCAGTTCTCTTTTTGTTTCTTCCGCTCTTCGGTTTCGCCGGTTCGCCCGGCGTTTCAAGAAGCGTTTCAGAAATCGCAGACAGCGTGTTAAGTCTACCGGCATTGCGCGGGTCGACCTGGAGTATCTTGATCACGCACCTTGACAAGGACTCAGTAATTCTCAATCGCAATCCGGAAGGTCGACTCATCCCGGCTTCGGTAACCAAGCTGGTAACGACTGCAGCCGCGCTCGATGCACTCGGCTCCACACATCGGTTTGTCACCCGCTGTTACTCACTTGGTGAACCCGATGAAATGGGAGTATTACGTTCGGATCTTTACATTCAAGCGAGCGGCGATCCAACCATGCACCCGCGCGAGATGAAGGGTGTCCGTGCTACCATTCTCTCTCTTTGGGCCGACAGTCTCGAAAACTATGGCATCCGCGAAATCAAGGGCGACATTGTCATGAAGACCTTGCCGTATGCGCTTGAGCGATCGACGTCGAGTTGGGAAATCGGCGACGTCAATTCGAATTTTGCGCCTCCGGTCGATGGATTCGGATTCAACAGCAATGTCTGCCACCTTGGAGTGCATCCCGCGAGCGTAGTGGGCGATCCGGCGGTGTTTACCGTCGATCCGCCGTATGCACCGCTGGCGATGCAATCCAGCATCAAAACTGTAAGTGCCGAGTCGGACGGCTGGATTTCCTTTGAGTCTGTACCGTCGGATACGACTATTAAATTGTCCGGAGAAATTCGCGCCGGGGATGACGGCGAATACCTCTGGGTGCCGATGCAGGATCCGGCGCTGTTTCTTGGCCGCGCATTTGCAACTGAACTCGCTTCCCGCGGACTGGAGGTCAGTGGGAGTATCAAAGTCGATCGCTGGAGCCCTTCCAATAGTGGAGGATTCACTTTGTTCGAGAGCCCGTCGCTTCCGCTTTCCTACTCAATAGCGGTGGCCAATAAGGAGAGCGACAATTTCACTGCCGAGTATCTGCTTCGAGCGATCGGGCAAAAAGTCGGTGGCCGGGGAGACGCGCGAACAGGTCTTGAAGGTGTCACACGGTTTCTAAGAAGTATCGGAATTTCCGAGAGTTCGATTACGATCTCCGACGGCTGTGGCCTCTCACGTCACAATCTGTGTACCGCGGAGGGTATCGTCAAACTTCTGACGGCGATGGATGCACATCCGGAACGCGACGCTTATCGTCAAAGTCTCGCCGTCTCCGGCTATGACGGCACAATGGAGTACCGGCTATCAACCGAGGGACTGGCCGGCCGCGTGGTGGCTAAGACCGGCACGATCATGCACGTCTGTACTCTCGCGGGCTATGCGATCGATCAGCAAGGCGGCAACATCGCCTTCGCAATTCTGTGTAACAATTTTACCTGCTCTCCACGCGTGGTACGAGTGGCGCAAGATCGCATGCTGGAAGCCGTACTCACGTCCACACCGAAGACTCAATAGTCTAAGCATGACATCCATAGTGGAATGCGTTCCCAACATTTCGGAAGGTCGGGACCGCGAGAAAATCGGGCGCATCGCCGGAACGGTCGACGGCGTGAGCGGAGTTCGGTTGCTCGATGTGGATCCGAATGGAGATTACAATCGCACTGTGATAACGTTTGCGGGTGAACCCGGCGCGTGTGTCGAGGCGATGTACCGGCTTACCGCTGCGGCTGCGGAGGAAATCGACATGCGCGCTCACAAGGGTGAACACCCGAGAAGCGGCGCGGTGGACGTCGCGCCATTCGTACCCGTGCGCGGTATCACGATGCTGGAGTGCGCTGAACTCTCGCGTTTGTACGGCAAAAGAGTGGGGGAAACTCTCGGAATTCCGGTCTATTTGTATGAGGCGGCCGCGTCACGTCCGGAGCGCGGCAATCTTGCCCGTATCCGCAAAGGGGAATACGAAGCCCTTGAGGAGAAACTTAAACTGCCGGAGTGGACTCCTGACTTTGGTCCGGCGGAATTCATTCCAAAATCCGGTTGTGTGATCACCGGCGCACGTTTCTTTCTGATCGCGTACAACGTGAACCTCGAAATCTCCGACATGGAATTGGCTCATGATGTAGCTCTTCATGTTCGTGAAATGGGCTGGCCGCTCCGTGACGTGAACGGAGACGAAATAGTCTCTGCGACCGGCAAGAAAGTCTACCATCCGGGACCCCTTCGCAATGCCAAAGCCATGGGAGTCTATCTCGAAGACGGAAATTTCTGCCAAGTGTCGATTAATTTGACGAATTACCTCGTCACGCCTCCACACATTGCATTCGAGCAGGTAAAATCCGAAACACTGTCCCGAAACATCGGTGTGAAAGGGAGTGAAGTTGTCGGCTTGATTCCGCTTGAGGCCTTGCTGCTTGCGGCGGAATTCTACCGCTGGCGAGATGGTCGGGCCAAAGCTCAAAGCGAGCAGGAATCGGTACAAATCGCCCACGATTGCCTCGGCCTGTCCAGCTTTCGAGGATTTGATCCCGCAACAAAAATTATTGAATATGCCATCAACAGTTAACCCGCTCGCAGCATCGCCGGAAGCGCCCGCGAAGCATGTCGCGAACGCTTCTCGACTCGTCTATCAGCCGGTCATTGGATTTGTGGAACAGATTGCTGCGAAGTCAGCCGCGCCCGGCGGAGGCAGTGCAGCCGCACTTTCAGGTGCAATCGGAGCCGGGTTGCTGACTATGGTGATCCGCTTCACCATCGAAAAGCCCGAATACGCGGCTGTCGCTTCGCGGCTGACCGCAATCCTGCAGGATATGGAGTCGTGCCGCGCCACGTTGACGTCGAAAATCGACGAAGACACAGAAGCATTTAATCGGTTCCGCCTGGCGAACAAATTGCCGGCACGCGATGAGTTGGAGACCGCGCGAAAGTCAAGAGAATTGAAACCGGCTACAGCGGAGACAATCAACGTCCCTCTGTCCACGATGGAGACGTGCGTCCGGGCGTTGCAGCTCGCTCCTGAGATTGCACGCGACGGAAACATCAATACGGTTTCCGATGCGGCGACCGGGACCGAGCTGCTGGCGGCGGGTGTGGAGGGCGCGGCGTACAATGTGATGATTAACCTGCCCGGCATCGACGAAAGTGAAAGAGCGCAATTCAGAAAACTCGTTGGTGCTGCGCGAACAAAGAGCCGGGATATTGTGGCACAAGTTCGTGAAATCGTGAGCGCAAAACTTGGCGGGTAAAATCCGGATATTATCGGAGTTTGTCGTCAACCAAATCGCCGCCGGCGAAGTGATTGATCGTGCTGCCTCCGCGCTAAAGGAACTCATTGAGAATTCCATCGACGCTGGAGCAGGGAATATCCGGATTACCCTCAAGGGTCACGGCACCGAGCTGATCCAAGTGTCGGACGACGGAGTCGGCATGACGCGCGCCGATCTGCATCTTGCCTTTGAACGCCACGCGACTTCAAAACTGAGTTCGGCTGACGACTTGCGCAACATTCACAGCTATGGTTTTCGCGGCGAAGCGCTTCCTTCAATAGCCTCGGTCAGCCTGCTCGAAGCACGTTCAAGATCGGAAAGTGAGAGTTCGGGTACGATGCTTCGATTCGAGAGCGGCGAAGTCGTGCTGGAGGAGCCAGTGGCCATGCCGCCGGGAACTACGATCTCGGTGCACTCACTGTTTTACAATACGCCGGCCCGCGCGGCTTTTCTCAAGGCACCCGCAACCGAACTTGCGCACCTTGTCAGAGTCTTTCGCAATTATGCGATTGCCTGCCCGCACATCTCATGGTCGCTCACGCATGGTACGACACTCGAAACCGTGTTGCCGGCAGCATCATTTCAGACGAGACTTGAAGATTTGTTCGGATCGGGCTTTTCTGCGAAGTTGATAGACATCAGCTTCGATCAGGCCGGGATCAAGCTCAGCGGCGTGGTCGGCAAGGAGGAGTTGAACAAGAAATCGCGTGGAGACCAGTTCTCGTTTTTGAATAGTCGACCGATCCAGAGCGCGTTCTTACACTCTGCATTCAAAGCCGCGCTGAAGGAGCGACTCGATCCGGGGGAATGGCCGTTCTACGTCCTGATGCTAAACCTCGATCCGGCTTCGGTAGACGTGAATGTTCATCCGGCGAAACTCGAAGTTCGATTCCGGGATGAGCGCGCAGTGCACGCCGCAGTGTACCGTGCCGTTCGCGCGGCGCTCCCCGCAGAACTCATCCCGGCTGCGGCAACAGCCGATTCGTTGATTGCGGACGAGTGGGGAAGGGCTGCCAAACCATCGAGAGCTTCATCGAGTATCGAGCGGTCCGGCGGATTATTCACTCCAACTGCGAACGCTCCCGAGCGTTCGCTTGTAAGGAATCCTCCGCTGCCATTCGTGGCGGACGCGCCACGCGCAGCGGCGACGGCGCGCGATAGTGAGCCGCATTCAATCGCGGAGCGCGAGGCGCTGTTTCGGCCGAACATGCTTCAGGTCCACCAGAAGTATCTGATCGCTCAGATTCGATCGGGAGTAGCCATCGTGGATCAGCACGCAGCCCATGAGCGGATTCTCTATGAAAAAGCGCTCCGCAGCTTCGAAGACCGCTCGTTTAATTCCCAGCAGCTGCTGTTTCCCCTGCTATTGGAATTGAACACAGACCAGGATGCGCTGTTTGCCGAAATTCGCGGCGATCTTAGTTCACTGGGATTTCAAATTTCTCCGCTGGGCCCGCGAAGTTACAGCGTCGAAGCCGTGCCTGCCGGCTTGAGACGTGCGTCGGAGTCGGAGATGATCTGCGCGATGATTGACGAGTACTCCGAGTTTCGCCGCGCAAACTTCGCCCCGCGTGACGCACTGGCCGCCGGTTTCGCCTGCAAAGCCGCCATCCGCACCGGTGATCCTCTTACATCCGATGAGATGATTGCACTGGTTGACGAGCTGTTTGCCACGAACTTTCCAAACACTTGCCCGCACGGCCGGCCGACCGTGATCCATCTTCCCCTCGGTGAGCTCGACCGCCGCTTCAAGCGAACCGATTGACAGGTTCGTGCCCGGGATCATCGTCCTCACAGGGACGACGGCGGTAGGAAAGACCGACATCTCGATTCCGCTTGCCGAGCACCTTGGCGCCGAGATTGTCAACGCAGATTCCCGTCAGATCTATCGCGAGTTGCGAATCGGAACGGCGAAACCGTCGCCCGAACAGATCTCTCGCGTTCGCCATCATTTCATTGATGAGAAGTCAATCTCCGATCGCTGGACGGCTGGGGATTTTTCGCGCGAAGGGCGGGCAAGAATCAATGAGATTATTTCGCGAGGCCGCCTGCCGATTGTGGTAGGCGGATCAATGCTCTATATCCGGGCACTGCTCGACGGCTTTTATCCCGACGTGCTCGATGGAGCAGCGGATTACGCCTCGCTTCGCGAAGAGTGGGACCGGCGCGGCGCGGCCGCGATGTACGGCGAGCTTGAACAAGTGGATCCGGCGCTGGCAAGCGAGACTCACGCAAAGGACCATCACCGCATCCTGCGCGGACTGGCGGTCTATCGCAGCTTTGGCCGGTCGCTTTCGGAACTGCGGCGGCAGGAGGCTAATCCGATTGATCAATCCTTCGTCCTTTGGTTCCTGCATGCCGACCGCGTAGAGACGTACGATCGCGTCAATCGCCGCGTCGAGTCAATGGTCGAAGCAGGACTGATTGACGAGGTGCGATCCCTTTTTATGCAAGGCCTGGACGACTCGAACTGCAACGCACTTTGCACCCACGGGTATCGCGAAGTATTCCCTTATCTTCGCGGTGAAATAACCCGCGGGCAAATGATCGAAGACATTCAGAAATCTGTTCGTCACTATGTAAAGAGGCAGCTCACCTGGTGGCGGCGCGATACCCGAGCAGTCTGGCTCGAGCGGGTCTTCAGCGAATCCGCCCAGCAAGTTGCTGAGCGTCTCGTGAGTTTGCTGCACTGAGACGGCGCCTGTAGAAACGAAGAGCCCGCCATTCTGTCGATGGCGGGCTAAATGTGTTTACGGGAAACGACGAGGAATCAGCGAGTCGCCGCCTGCTCCTGTGAGCGGGCGCTTGGGCTATTCAATTCAATTGGAATACAGATTGTAAATCGTGTCCCGTGATTGGGTTCGCTTTCGACGCTGTAGCGCACGGCATAGGGAGCGAGCAGCTTTTGAACGGTCGAAAGTCCCAGACCCGTCCCGGTAGGCTCACCCTCGCGATCCTGCCCAACCAGTGGCTTGGTTGTGAAGAACGGCATGAATATCTTTCCGACTTGAGTTTGCTCCATTCCGCATCCGTTGTCTTCAATGGTGACGCAAATGTCGCCGTCATGAACACGAGAGATCACCGTGATACAACGGTTCTCCCTGCCATACATGGCGTCAAGCGCGTTGCGCACAACGTTGGTCAATGACTGTGAAAAGTCGCTGTACCTGCCCATGATCGTCGGGACGTTGTCGGCAAACTCGTAGACTTTGTCGACATTATGCTTGAAATCCAGGTCGGCCTGCATGAAATTCAATTCCTCTCGCAGCAACTGGTTCAGATCGATCTCTTGGAACGAGGTCTCCTGCTCCTGCCTGCTTTTCCACATGAGGTTTCGAATGATCGCCGTAATCCGATCAACCTGAGTAATCACCCCGTCAATATCCTGGATGTCGGGGTACTTCATCTTGATAAGTTGAGCGACCCCATAGATGCCCATGAGCGGAGTGTTGATATTGTGAGCGACACCCGATGCAAGCAGGCCGATGTTTGCCAGGCGCTGTTCACTCAGTAACTCCAACTCCATGAGTTCATTGCGCTCCATCAACTCGAGATGATCGGTGATGTCCCGCGCGACGATCTGCAGGCGGCGTACGCCGTCGAACTCGATGAGCCCGGCGGAAACCTGCGCGATTCGGCTGCGCTGCTCCGCGCCAAGAAACGCAACGCGCTCAAGACGCCACTCTTTCAAACCGGGATTCTGCGCGTCGTGCAGTAGCGAGTCAAACTGACTCCCGACGAATTCGGATACGTGTCGCCCGACGAGATCGGCAGCGCGGTAACCGAGTAGTCTACACGCAGCGATGTTGGACTCGTCAATGCTGCCGGTCGGGATGCTGACCAGAAAGATGGCGTCAACGGAGCGGTCAAACACTGCGCGATACATGAGTTCCGATGCGCGCAATTGCTCAGTACGCTTCAGAACCATCTCCTCAAGTTGCTTGCGGTAGCGAATGTTCTCCTCGATTAACAGGTCCTGGCGGCGCAACAGGTCGTGCCGCTCCAGCGCTCGTTGCACGGACCTGACGAGTTCTTCCCGCCGGGCCGGTTTGGTGACATAATCATAGGCGCCGACCTGCATCGCTTCACGGGCGCTGCTAACGGAGGGGTCGCCCGTGAACATGATCACCTGACAGTGCTTGTTCGTGGACCGAACGCGGTTCAACCATTCCAGAGAGTCGCCGGGCAAGTGTACGTCACAAATAATGACGGGGTACTCGCAAGATTTGACGAGTACGTCGGCATCCGCTATTCCGGTTGCAGTATCAATTTGCCATCCTTCAAGAGACAGAAAGGCCTGCACAATCTGGCAGACCACATCATCATCGTCGACGACCAACAGACGGTTAAGCGTCGTCTCGCTGCCGTTGTTACGGGCATCGTCACTCGATTTAGCATTTTCGGTATCAGAGACTAAAGTCATGCAATTCCCTTATGTGCTGTCTGCATTGGTGCGCGCGTGGCCGGCTACATGCGTGGAGATTCAAACGCCTGATCAATCAAGGTTTTCAACTCGCCAATCTTGAACGGCTTCCCGAGGAATCCGTCCGCCTTGCCACGAGCCGTCTCGCTCGCCTTTTCAACTCCGTACCCGGTGACGAGAATAACCGGAACCTGCGGATTATGAGTCTTGATCGAGGTCAACAAGTCCAACCCGCTCATGTCCGGCATATGCAAATCGGAAACAACAAGGTCGACGGACTCGGAGAGGAACAACTCATAGGCCTCCTTGCCTCCAAACGCTCCGATAACATCGTACCCCATCATTTCAAGAAGTTTGGAAAGTGCGTGAACCATGAATTGTTCATCGTCGACCACGAGAATCCGCCTGCGATCTGCCCCGCTGCCGGAGTCGGGAACCCGTTGACCGGACTTCTCGACATCCACCATGTACGCCGTGTTACCCGCGTATTCCTTGGTGCGGGGGTCGGCGATCCGCGCCAACTTCTGAATCACGCTCTTGATCTTGACAACTTCCTGACTGATGAAATCAAGCGATTGTCTGACTTCGTTGGAATCAGGCAACATCCTCAGGCGAATATACTCGGCGCTATTCAAAATGACATTGAGCGGAGTATTGATCTGGTCATTAACAGTGACCGCCGTTTGCGCAATCGCTTTCATTTTCTCCGCATCGAGCTCTTTCAGGCGAAGGTCGCGCTGTAATTGCACGCGTTCCAGACCCATTTTCACCCGGTAGAGGAGTTCCTGATCTTCGCAAGGTTTGACCAGGTAATCATACGCGCCGAGGCGGAGAGCTTCCACAGCCGAACGAACAGTTGCAAATCCCGTGACGATGATGACGATGCTCTCGGGTCGCTTCGCCAGTGCCGATCGCAGCACGTCCAGACCTCCCACGGTCGGCATCAGAAGATCGCTCAGGACGACGTCGAATTCTTCCGTCTCAATCAGATCAATGGCGGCCCGCCCTGAATCGACGGCCGTGACCTCGTGTCCGGCTCTCGCGAGAATCTCACGAAACCCGGTGAGCACCATCGAGTCGTCATCTGCTACAAGGACCTTGTAAGCCGAGTTCATGGGCACCTTTTTATGCTTGGGCGTCGAGGGTACGGAGGGACAACTTGAGACCGGCGATGCCGCTGTCTTCGCAAGCGAGTCTGGTTCGTCCTCCGCACATTTGCACAATCTCATCCAGAATAACAACCATGCCTGAGATGCCGTCGCATCCGCCAATGGGATTCCAACTCAGCTGTTCCAAACTTTTCTGCGCGAGAAAGACCTCAAACGACCACGAATCGCCATCTCTGAGGGAGCTGACTGCGAGTGTGTGATGGGGCGCAACAGATTGGGCGAAGGTGTCGCGAACTAACCTGACGGTTTCGGCGGCATAACAGACGATTGAGCGGTCCTGATGCGCAGGGTCGTCCTGCGGTTTTGCCGGAGCAACCGCAAAATAAGCGGACAGCGCCTCGCGGAGAGCTTTATGAAATTTTTCCGGGCTGAGGTGCTCAGGAGCTCGAGGAAAATTCTCGTACATGACGGCAAAGCTCTCAACGGCTCTTGAGAGTCGGCGCACTCCGCCGGTAATCTCCACCATTCGGTCCCGGAAGCGCACGTCCTGCGTGTCATCGGCGTTGGCGGCGGTGAGGGATGACAGCAGCCCTTGCAGCGGATTGTTCAGTTCATGTGCCAGCGCGCCGGCAATACGTGCAGTTCGTTCAGATTCTACGAAGTCGTATCGTTCAAACATGTGCCCTGCCGTGTCTCAATTTGTCGGACTCAACTCTTCGGCTAAATGTCATAACATGCTGCCGTTTCCCCGATTTTGCGGACACAGTGAAACGGACAACCAACGGCTAAGGTAACACGGAAATATCGCGAAAGCAAATCCGTACAATTGCTCTGCGTGGGCAAAATGTACGCAATTATACTTATTAGGTTGGACTCCGATCACAGGGACAGACACTACTAACCGTGCGAATTCGGCTTGAAGGGGTTATCACATTTACCATACGCCGCCCGCCGGAAGCAATTGCCCGGGGAGTCCATGTCCATCCCCTTGGCAAACGAACTCATTCCAGAGCTTTCGAGGCCCCATTCAGGGGCCTCGAAAGCTGTTGATCCGGTCGTGGCTCTATTTCAGGTATGCAACCTTTCTGACAAGACTGACCCCGCCCGCGTCCAACCGCGCGAAGTAGATGCCACTGCCCATCAGGAGAGGCGTCCAGGTAAGCGAATATCGCCCCGGGTCGCGGATCTGGTCATACAACGTGGCCACCACGCGGCCGGTCAAATCAAAGAGGCGTATGGTCACATGGGTTTTCGCGGGTATTGAGTATTCAAACCGCGTCTGCTGATTGAACGGATTCGGGTAGTTCTGGGAGAATGTGATTTCGTCGGGAATCGGAGCCGCGTCTGCTGGAGGCAGGTCATTAAATTCGTCGGTCACGATCACATTGTCCACGTACCACCCCTCGTCATTGCCTCCCTGCGCATCGGAGCTGAACCAGAAGCGTATCTTTGTGAATTCGGATGCGGGATAGCCCAGCAGATTGTAACGGCGCTCGTGCCAGGTCAGGCTGTCACCCCAGAACGAGTCCAGCAGGAAGTAGGTCGTCGCATCCTGCTGAAGCTGCACTCTGCAAACATCGGTGCTGCTTTCCGTCTCATATTTCGTCGTGAAGATAATGGTACCGTTGCCGGAGAAGTCAAAGCTCGGCGAACGCAGATAATCATCGCAGAGATGCGGATACTCACGCGGCCCCTCTTCACCGCAGTAGAATGCTCGCGGTGCCGAGACGTATTGACGACTCTGGGTGTGCCAGACTCCCTGGCTGCCGAAGATCGACCAGCCATCCGTCGACGCGTCAAAGTCCGCAAAGAACCGCACGTCACCAATCGTAAGCGAAACCTGCTCCGTGAAGTCAATTCCATCGTTGGCCGTTACATGTACACTGATGACAACGCCTCTTGGCTCAGTCCCCGGCTCGACGTGGACGATGATCGGAGTGCTCGGTTCGCCGGAATTGTTACCGCCGATAGTGCCGACGACTTGCGTCGCATTTTCAAGCGAAATGGTCTGGTCAGTGGTCGAGAGCTGTACGACGACGTTGGTGGCCGCGCCGAAACCCGAGTTGTCGATGCGCGGAAACAACTGTCCGGTCTCGTTGCCGACCAGACGATTGTCGCCGTTACCGCCCGGAACCGGATCGCTGATTCGAATCGTCCCCGCAGATAGATTCGGTTCGCCGACAAAGTAGCTGAAGATCTGCGACCATTCCTGCCCGAATTGATCGCGCAGAATAATCATCAGCCGCACAATCGAGCCGTCGTTGACATTGTTGTTTACACGAAACACCAGCGGTTCACCGGCCGTCACCATTTCATCCTCATCGACGTCGCCGATGGTTGCGGTTGTGTCTACCATGGTGACGTTCGTCGTCTGACGACGCAGTCTTGCGGTCAGCCCCTGCCCCGCATTACCGCCCGAGTTCTGTACAACCGCGAACAGCTCGATTGTCTCGCCCGGATTGAGTTCTCCATTGCCGTTGCCGTTACTTGGCGCAACATTATCATCATTGAGCTCCGGTTGCAGGACGGAAATTAACGGCCCATAAACGGTAAGAGTCGGCAGCAGAACACAAGGCAACGCGCCGCCAGTCAAAGACAATGCGAAGTTTGCATTGAAACCATTCGGGATGGATGGCGCAAGCGTGACTCGCACGGCGTTCCCGGTAACCTCTTCTCCGGGCGGAATCGCCGGAAAGCTCACGTTTGCATCGAGCACGGTCACTCGCGGATCCGTGCTGACGATGGTACCCGAAGACGCCCCGGCAGGCGCACCTCCGGTGTTTCTGAGGCGCACTCCCATTTCGATCGTCTCGCCATTCTGAGCCTCGCCGTCGCCGTTGCCGTCGGATCCGCCTTCGTCATCGTCGTCGACGACTGCGCCGCTGAACATCACATAGGCCTGCGTAGTGGGTCTGCCGGTGGTAAAGAGGATCGCCTGATTGCTCCTGAGCGCGCTTGCTCCGGGCTCAAGCATGTTTGCGTATGTGATCGGTAATGCGTACCCCTGATCCCGATCCTGAATTCCAACCGTGCAGTAATTGTCCCAGGCATCCGAATTACTGATGTTAAGATACTGAATCAGGATATCACCGTCGCCGATTTGGGTCGGCCAGCAATCGGGATCATAGAGCATGATCTGAAAGGTCTCCTCAGGATGATTGCCGTATACGTTTTCCAGTCGGCTCCACTCCACGATGAAGCGATGTCCCTGCGTATCGTGATACGTGCAAATTCTCCCGACATCCCCTAATTGCAGATCGTCCCAGAAGGCCGCCACCATTTGGTCGGGAGACGCAATTGCCGGTAATTGGTAATTCCTGAAGTAGCTTTCGTCGGTACTTCCGAAGGCAATGAATCCGTTTGAGCAAACGCCGATCTGCGTATACGTGACTCCGTAGAACTGAAACGGGAAAGGCAACGTAACCGTAACGGCGTCATCTTCCCCGGGTCCACCGTCGGAGATTCCCAATTGCGTTCCAGGACCGCCCAGTACTGGATTGATCTCATACCAGGAGAGCGTCGGCGATTCCGCGTATCCGTTGTCGCTATCCTGAAATGCGCGGTACCCGTAAGCATCGGGGTGTGTGGGATCCCCGCCGCCCAGATTGCCAATTGGCAGCGCATAGCTCATGACAGTATTGGCTCTGCCGTCGTTGTAAACCAACTCGACATCCGCCCAATCTCCCGGATAAAAGTCTCCCACGGACACAGAGAAGGTATTCGTCGGCAACTGAGCGCCACCCGGAATGATCGCGGCATAATTGGCAACACTGTCAGTAACGGTGAGCCGCGAGTCCAGCGAACGAAGATAGACGGTACTGCTGCTCAGGCCGGCATGACCCGTGTTTGATAGCTCCAGCCCGAGCGCGGCCGCCGCATTCGGTTCGGGGTTCAAATCCTGATTGTCGGCCTGCACACGTAAGACAGTTATCGCCGGACCGGAAACAGAAACGGACGAACTCCAGGTGAACGCCCCATTACCAAGATTCCACTCCAGGTTTCCGCTGCTCCCGTCAAGCGCCGAGGGTAAGACATCGAGTGTGAAGTAGAGTTCGGCGCTCTCCGCGCCCGGTGCCAGAGTCCCGACGGCCTCCGTACCGTCCACAATGGCGAGCGGCGCGCCTGCACTGCAGGCGAGCGTTCCACCGGCGTACGATTGACCGCCATAATTGC
>CAZGVT010000008.1:22179-23552 GCA_964529255.1 uncultured Alphaproteobacteria bacterium
TGCGAACTCGAATCCGGACGGCGATTCGTTCTCCCGGATTGGCAATCTGATCAGCATTTCCCGACGAGCCGTGAGAGCCGTCGTCGACAATACTCTGAACCGATGCGGCGACCATGGAGGCCGATGAACTGAGTGACAAGGTTGCGAGGATCGGCTCGTGGCGCGGCTTAACCAGCGTGACTTCGACACTTCCCGCAGCATCTTGTGGAAGCGCGAGGTGGAGCCGTCCGTCCGCGCGGCTGATGTCACTGGAGAAAATCTGGCCGTTTCGCACGACGGTTCCCCAGACTCCCTCAAGTGGCGCCTGCTCCTCGTTGACCACGAGATTCAATTCCGGTATCCCCAGACTTGCGCTCGCCGGAACTGTTGCCGAAAGGTCGCGCACCGAACCGACATAGAAATTCAAGCCCGGATCACCCAGCAGATTGTAGCAGTGAAAGTAGTACCATGGGGAACGCTCGGAGTCGGAGTCAATAATGTCGATGTTGTTCGGGAATTGCCGAATGAGTTCCATTTTTCCGCGCAGCATCGCCGCGCCGAGGCAATTCACATTTTCATGGAGAATGCCCTCAAATATGCCGGCAATATTCGTGTTATTCCAGCGCGTCTTCGTATCCAATTCGCTCGGCCCAATGAAACCGATCGCTCCTTTGTAGACCGTCGGCGTGCCATTGCGCAACCAGACTTCCCCGAAGCAGGGGTCCACGCTGCTGTCGAATGCGCCACCCCCGCAGACGATGCTCATCACCACGGGCAACATTTGTCCATTTGTCAGAGCCAGCACATCGTCATTGGTATAAGGCGGCATTGCCCAGTCGTGAGGTGAACCGAAGCCGCGGTAGGCGACAAAGCTGACTCCCGCATTCACGGACTGATTAACCTGCTGGTCATTTCCCGGAGGATACGGCACGGAATCCACATCCGTGTAACCCCACTCAAGAAACTTCCGGCCAATCCATTGCAACGTCGGCCATGCCGAGTTGTAGGACGGAAAGAACTGCGGCGTACTGCGCACGCCAACGAACAGCATGCGGTTCCGCCAATCGCCGTCGGGTTGATAGGGAACCGACTCATACGTGATGATCTTGTTGACAACCGTCTGCAGTTCCGCCGGAGAATCGACGGACAGTCTGCCGATGAATACATCCGGAAACCAATCATCGCCGTCCAGCAGCGTATATGGGTGATCTGTGATGATTGTCGCGGTGTAGAAACCGTCGATGACCCAGCCCGAAAGCGGATTCACTCCGTCCACGTCACCGACCAACATCACAAATACGGGTGGCTCAGCCCACTCATCATAAGCGGTCTGAATGTAAGCCTTGATTTGTTGAGCCGTCGTACCGGTTTCGGATGTCGTTGCGACTGTGACC
>CAZGVT010000009.1:0-20005 GCA_964529255.1 uncultured Alphaproteobacteria bacterium
TCGCAGATTCATCTTACGGCGCTCCCATGCGCTCAGGTAATATGACTGATCTGCTCTTTGAGAGCAGCGATGTCGGCCTGCAATTGGTCTAATTCGGCAGCATCGGCGCGGTTCTCAATCTCCCGGCCAAGATTCTCGAGGTCACTGCGCTGAATCAGTCCCGCGCTGCCGGAAACATTGTGCGCAAGCAACCGGATCAGGCGGCGCAGCTCGGCGGGGTCTTCCACGGCTTCGAGCGTGTTAATTTCCTTCAGCACCGTGTCTTTGAATTCCTCGGGTGACGGGCCGACTGTTTCCGAAATCGCCGTCGCGTGTTTGGACACTTCTCCGTGGAAAAACTCGCGAACGAATTGAGCGATTTCAGTCTGTTTCAGAGGTTTTCTGAATACGGTCAGGGCGCCAAGTTCCTTCATCGCTTGCAGGCGGTGCTTGTCGGAGGCGCCCGACATGGCCACAAATGGGATCTGCCATTTTGAAGCCACGAGGTTCTGGACGAGCTCCTCACCGCTCATGTGTGGCAATGTCAGATCTATGAACATCAAGTCAGGCGGCTCCACTCGGGCAAATTTCAGCGCGGATTCCGCGTCCTTGCAGTGGATCACCGAGTATTCGTCTCCGGTCAGGGCCCGTTCGAGTTGCCGGGCTGAAATCATGAAGTCCTCGACAATGAGAATTCGCCAACGGCGGGTCACAGATTGCCCGCCACGGTGCTTTCCGGTGAGCACCCGCCGCAGTGACCGTGCAAGCCGCTCAAGTTTCACCGGCATTGTTACAATGTCCTGAGCGCCTTTTTCGAGCAGGCGCTTGACCGCACTGGGGTCGTTCTTGGTCATCAAGACGAGTACAGGGACCTTCTTCTGGTCTTGTGCGAGGAATAGTTCCGCCGTCATGGGTTGAAAACCAACTTCCAGCAGCACGAGAGATGGATTCAGCTCCCCGACTAATTTGAGCGCTTCGGAAACGGACTTGCAGGATGTGATTTCGAACGAGCCGGGTCCAAGTAACTGATTGAGCATCGGAACGAATATCTTCCGGTATACGGGGCTCGTGCCGACGAACAAAATTTGCGGCAGATCCGAAAGCTGGAACCTGCGAAACATGGACTCAACGGACCGCTGAAGCTCTTCGGGTTTGACCGGTTTGGTCAGAATTGCATGGACGACAACTCCGGCCAGCCGCTGCCGGGTTGCCTCAGCGCTCGACGCGGTCATCACAACCACCGGAGTATCCCGGTTAGCGGGCTGGCTGCGAATACCATTGAGCGCGGTGAGACCATCCATGTCGGGATACAGCATGTCCAGCAAGATCGCATCCGGAGTGGTCGACTCCGCAAGGCTGACTGCTTCGTCACCGCTCCAGGCGCTCACGGTGTTATAGCCGAGTTCGGTCAGCGCATGCCGAATCACTTCGTGCGCTGTCGGTTCGTCCTCGCAGATTAGAATCGTCTTTGGTTCTTCGGGCATAGTCTCTACCTTTCCATCCACACCAGGAACGATCTCCTCCTGGCCGTTAACTCGCATGAATTTGCGTTTGAGTTACCTGGTCTCATACGTGATCATTAAACCGATACACAGAAGCGCGTGGTGAAGACGCCACTCCGCCCGGTATCATGTGCAATTCCCTTGCCACGCATACGTTTTCGTACCCCTACCGGTCAGGTCCGGCCCTCTCAAACACGCCTTCAGCCGGTCGCAACACCAAGACGCACTAACCCACGCCGGACATTCCTGACTTGCCAGATCGCCTGATACCGGACGTAACAGTTGTCATTGTAAATTACAACGGCGGAACCGACCTTCTGCGGTGTCTCGCGGCATTGGAAGGCGCGTGTGCTGAGGATGAAGGAAAGATCGAAGTTGTTATAGTAGACAATGGATCACAGGACGGCAGCGGAGAGATCGCCGCCGCACGGTACAGCGGGTTCAAGTTGATACGAGCGGGCGAGAATCTGGGCTTCGCCGCCGGCTGTAATCTGGGACTTCGCGAAGCAACCGGCAGACAGGCAATGCTCTTGAATCCGGATACAGAAGTGTCACGGCATGCCGTGCGAGACCTCTGCCGCGCTCTGGATGAGAACCCGGACTGGGGAATTGTCGGCCCGCGCATGCTGGACGGTCAAGGAGTGCCGTATGCGGCGGCAAGAAGATTCCCACGGGCATTTGATCTTTTCTGCGAGTGCACCCGGCTCGTTCACAGGTTCCCGCGGTCGAAGTTCTTCACCGGCTACCTTTATGCGCCAAAATCGCCGGTTGAATTGGATGAGGTCGATCAGATCGAAGGCAGCGCGCTGATGATTCGCGGCGACGTGAGGCGGAAGATCGGCGATCTCGATCCGCGCTTCTTTATCTTCTTTGAAGAAGTTGACTGGTGCAAGCGAGTGAAAGAGGCGGGGTATGAGATACACGTCGTGCAATGCGCGGAAGTCGTGCATCATCGCTCGACGACAATGAGCAAATACTATGTCGAGTCGCGCATCCGGCACGCGACCAGCGCACTGAAATATTTCGAGAAGCACCATGGCCGGCGCGGTGTGCGAAGCCTTCGCCGCTGGATGATCTGCGCGCTGCTCATTCGCGAATTGGCAACGGGCATTCATGCAATGTTCTCCGGTAGTGAACATGCCCGGCTTAGAAATCGCGGCGCTCGCGCGGAGCGTTCGGTCTATCGCAATTGGGACCGCAAGTGAAACTGCGAGTTCTGCACATTCTGGCCTCCGCGCACCCGGGTGGCGCAGAACGCATGAGTCTGAATCTGGCTGCCTACCTTCAGCGCGCCGGGCACGAAGTTATTGTGCACGCGTTCGTGGAGGGAACATCTGCGGCGACGGCGAGGAGACTCGGATTGCAACTCACCGTGCCGCCTCCGTCGGGCAGGGCCGGACGCTCACGCGGAGCCTACTGGCACTGGCTGGGGCTTGGACTTGCGGAGTCGATTCGGGAATTCCGTCCGCAGGTTGTGCATTCGCATGTGCCACTGTCGAACCTGATTTGCCATCGCCTGAACGGTCGAGTCGGCGTACCGTGGATCGCCACGGCTCATGGCTCGTGGAGACAATTTGCCTATTCTCCGCTCACATCCGGCAAACCGTGGCTTCGGCCATATCTGCTCGTCCGCCACGCAATCGGGGACGCGCTTACTCTGCGAAGTGCGGCTCGCGTGATCGCCATTTCCGACTATGTGGCCGGCGAATTGCGTGCCCTGCACATTCCTTCGTCGCGAATTTCGCGGATCTATAATGGGATGGATCCGGTCTTGACTTCGCTCACTCGGGAAGAGGTCAGGGCAAATCGAGGCTATAGCGTTGATGATCTGGTCATCGGCAGTCTCGGCTACTTAACGGCCGTCAAGGGATTCGATATTCTCATTCGCGGATTTGCTCTGGTTGCGAGCCGGTTCCCGCATGCACGGCTCTCGATTGCCGGCGGAGGAGTGCTGGGTGATTCAAAGATCGCAAGCGAGCTGATGCGGCTGGCACGGAGTGAAGGAGTGGCCGATCGTGTCGAGTTTACCGGCTCGCTGAGTGAAACTACGGATTGGTTTCGCGCACTTGACATTTTTGCCGTCACGTCGCGTACTGAAGGATTTTCGCTCGCGCTGGTGGAGGCAATGTTTAACCGGCTGCCTTCGGTGGTCACTTCGGCGGGCGGGTGTGTGGAAGTCGCGCGTCCCGAGATGGAGGGTTTGGTGTATCGCAGTCCCGATCACCGAGATTTGGCTCGCACGATCAGAATTCTGATCGACGACCACGGTCTGCGCGAAAAATTGGGACGCGAAGCCGCTGCGCGAGCGAACTCTGAATTCACGCTTGAACGCTGCGGTCTGCAATACGAGAGGCTGTACGAGGAGCTGCTCGCACGGCGTTAGCGCAGTGTGAATCCAAGGTCCCGCATGGGGCATATCTCGAACTAATTCCGATCCAGATTAGGTAGGTGGCGAGGCAGAAGAGTCCATTGCAACACGTTTCCTCCCATTTCATGGGGGAAATACAAGGGGGGGACTGGGGGGTGAACTTCTTCTTTCAGCCTTTTGCTTACGCGCGGGGCAAGGCGGCGTCGGCATCACCTTCCCGACTTCACCGGGGCAAGGCAGGAACTAAAATTGCGGAGTTGCGCTCTGATACGACGGGTCCCCAGCAATCTTCTTAGCAAATCTGAACTTGCGATTCTGTTCAAGATGATTATCTTAGAACTTTAGCCTATGCGGGTGGTCATAACACTGTTAGCGGTGTGGGTCGCGGCGGGAATTGCCTATCTCCTTTTCGATTATGTCAGATCATCGGGAGAAGGGAGTCTTGTTGTCCTCTCCGAACCTCCCGGGGCACAGATCCTTCTCGATCTGAAGCCGACCGGCGCACTCACTGACGGAGTGATCCCGGAGGTGAAACGCGGCCGGCATTCCGTGACGGTCAGACTTCAGGACCACCTTGCTGAGCCGTTCACCCAAGTGGTGGACATTCGTCAAGGAAGTATCGATACGGTGCGATTCGTGCTCACGCCAGTCGAAGGCGGGCTTCCCGAAGAGCAACCCGCTAAAGTACAATTTCCTGAACGAGCCCACGACGTGCTGCCCAAAGAGCTGACGCTTGTGAGTTCCTACGATTCGCTGCGGCGGCAACGTCACGACTCTTTACCGCTCATTACGAGTCCCCAATCCGAGCCGGCAACGCCTGTCCAAAGCGAGGCGGCCGAAGAAACTGCTCCGGTTGAAGTTGCAATCAAGCCGATGGAAGAGGAACCGGCAACCGGGGCGATTGAAATCGCCTCATCGGTTCCCGGCGCAACGATTATTGTCAACGATCGGCAGCTTGCCTCGCTCACGCCGACCACGCTGACGGTTCCGTTCGGGAACTACACCGTCAAAGTGAGCATGGAAGGATATTCGGTTGATCCTTCGGAGCAGGTTGTGCGCGTGGCGAGGGTCGCATCGACGCAACTCGTTCACTTTACCTTGAAACCCGCGATTCGCCAGGAAATCAAAATCGAAACGCGGCCGATTTCGGGGAAGATATTTGTCGACAGCGTTCTGGTCGGCGAAGGCAACGCCATAGTCCCGCACGAATACGGGATCTACAATGTTGTCTTCGGCGCGGTGGAGGGCTACGTGACACCTGAACCGGTACGTCTCTCACTGACTCCATCAAGACCGCAGCCCGAAGTCGTGGGGATCTACCGCAAATTGCTCGTCGCATCTGTTGAGGTCACGGTCGAAGGCTCGGTGACTCCAAGAGGGGATGTCGCCTACTCCACTGGAATTCACTTCGACGATTCCGGTTACGAAACTTCTTCGCAGGGGCCGAGAATCCGGCAGATTCCCGGCTCGGCGAATTACGGCTGGGAATTGGCGATGGGCGATGCCAACCGCAATCCCACCGGCGGCGATTATGTCGAATTCCGTTTCACGCTGCCGCCCGACTTCGGCGCCGATTCGGAACTCAATCTGCGACTCCACGTCTTTCGTTCGCCGCGACGATATCCGCTGTCGCTCAGCGGGAAGAGTGAACTTGTCGTCACGGTGAACGGCAGGACGTTTCTCGATGGATTCACTCCCCGGTATAATACCGATCTTGCGGACGACGATCACTTTGAAGAATGGTCGTTGCTGAAGACATTGCGTCCGGGCGAAAATTCGATCATTATTCGCTCAGGCACCAACAACACGGTTTATCACTATCTGCGAAAAATAGAAGTCCGCTGAGCTGACTGCCGTCCGATGCTTATCCATCGCTCTATTACCCTGATTCGATCCCTTATGCGCCTGCGAATAAAACGCGATTCCACGCCGCTGCGGTTCATGCCGGATCTCGGCTGGACCGAAGTCGTTCGTTTTCTGATTCTCACGAATGTTACCGTATTCGCCGTCCAATCTCTCTTTGGACTGGAGGAGTACATGGCATTCAACTTCGGTCTCGTTCCGGTATTGTTTTTTTCGGGAAAAGTCTGGCAGCTTTTCACCTACATGTTCCTGCATGCGGGTATCTGGCATATCTTTTTCAACATGTTTGCGCTGTGGATGTTCGGTTCGATGCTCGAGCGCGTGTGGGGTCCGAAAGAGTTTGCAAAGTATTACCTGCTCACCGGGCTCGGCGGTGGACTCTGTTACGCATTGTTTAACATGGGATCCTACGGGCCGACGGTGGGCGCCTCCGGAGCGGTGTACGGACTGCTCGCCGCCTACGCGGTGCTGTTTCCGGAGAACATCATCTACGTGTGGGGAGTGATTCCGCTCAAGGCACGCTGGTTTGCCCTGATTTTCGGCGGCATTGAGTTTCTGATGAGCTTCCGTGGAGGCAGCGGCGTTGCTCATCTTGCGCACCTCGGCGGCATGGTCTTCGGTTTCGTCTATTTAAAGCGACATACGATCTTCGGCGGCACGTTTCAATCGCGCGAGATGCGCGAGTACCGGCAGATTCAGGATCGCTGGAAGGAGGAGCAGAAACTCGATGAACTACGCCGCGAAGTCGACGAACTCCTCGAAAAAGTCTCCCGCGTCGGCTTCGACGGACTCTCCGGCAGTGAAAAGAAACGCCTCGAACGGGCCAGCAAGATCTTGCGCGAAAAGGAACAGCGTTAATCCCCGCCAAAGTTCTTGAGACAACTACTGGGGCTCTGCTTGTCCAGCGCAAGCTGTTCGACGGGCGGAGCCCGCCGCTAGTGTCTGAGTGTGAACCTTTCAATTCATTGGCGTCAGACCCCGAGAGCATGTCCAAAAAAATGAGAGTATCTGACCGTAGGGGCGGGTCTCCGTGCCGGAGTCATCCCGCGGGTGCCGTGCAGTCCCGTTTCAGCATTTAGGTGTTTCAGCGTGTCCAAATCATGCGTCATCTTAAGTACATCTTCTTGTTACTAATCCTCTGCTCCGCGGCGCGCGCAGGAACGCTCACGCAGGGGTTGATCGATGTTTACCAATCGCGCGGTGATCTCGAGCCGGCGCTGGTACTGGTCGTGCTTGCCGCTCAGGTTAATACGGAAATGTACGCGGACTTCTGCGGGAAGTTTGGCTTGCCGCTCGCCGAGACCCATCGCCGGATTCTCGATTCGCTGCAGAGCACTGCCGGCCTCACGCAGCCCGCCGTACAACGAACGATCGAGATACTTGAAGGCCAGGGGCTGGCACGCAATGCGAAATTTTTCTGGATTTTGAACGCTGTCTCCGCGGATTTGACTCGCGCCGGAGCGGAGTTGCTCGCAAACATGACCGAGGTTGAAGCGGTCGGGCTTGACGACGATTTGGTGCTCTATGAAGGCGTCGCTCCCGTCATCGGTTCGGAGCCGGGACAGGATCCGTTTGCCGCCACGGGAATCCGCGAGGTCTGGGCCTATGGCATGCGCGGCGAGGGCCGCATTGTCTGCGTATTGGGCGAGGCCTTTCGTAACAATCATCCCGCGCTGGCCTCCAGCAGTCGTTCACAGGTTGCGACACGGAACGAAACTTTCTTTGATGCGGCCAGCCCGCGCACGATGCAGTATTGCGGGGACTTTTCCAACCGCGCGCTCAGCGCCGCCTGCGGAGTGAACAGTGCGACGGGCGACACGCTTGGCGCCGCTCCCGCCGCCGAATGGATCTCAGCGGACCTGTTTGTCTGCGGCAGGTCACGCTTTTCCCGCCTGATTGCGAGTCTGCAATGGGCAGTCGATCCGGATGGAAACTCCGCAAGTTTTGGAGACGCGCCCGATGCGATTTTGAATTTCTGGGGGACAGCCTCCGTTTGTGATTACGCGATTCCGGCGGCGGCATTTCGCGTGTTTGAGCAGGTCGAGAGTGTCGGCCCCGTACTCGTATTTGCAGTCCCCAACGATGAAGCGCAAATCGCCTCAGTCGGTACGGTAGAGTCCCGGGAAAAATCGCTCGCGATTGGAAATGCCGATCTCGCCGGCGCTACTCCGGTCGCTCATGAGTCATCGGCTCAAGGGCCAAGCCTCTGTGACTCGCGGCACGTGAAACCCGACATGCTGGCTCCGGGCACCCGCATCCGCGTGGCAAGTCCCGATGCCGCGTCCGGATATGCGCTCACGACGGCGACGGCGGTTTCCGCCGGCTTTGTCGGTGGAGTGGTTGCTTTGTTGCGACAGGCCGCGCCGAACCTGTCGGCGGACGAGATCAAGCGGGTGTTGCGTCTGAGCGCGACAGACTTGGGGACTCCCGGTGCTGACAATCTCAACGGCGCCGGATTGCTCAACGCGCGCAATGCGCTCGAAATGGCACGTAACTCGGGCCGGACTGGAATCGTTCAGGGAGTCGTGCGTTATGGCGGTGAGGAGATCCCGGGGGCGCGCGTGGTGTTGTCCGGGGAATACGGCGATGTTTATGCGACGGCCAATGCGCTCGGCGTGTTCATCTTCGATAACGTCGCAGTCGGCCGTGAATACAGTCTGCGGGTCGCGCGATTTGGTTACGAGGATTTTGAATTGACGGAGCGAATCTCGGTGACACCCGGCCAGCGGTTGGAACTCATCATCAGACTCTCGCGCGGCATTGCCGACGATGCGGAGTCGGATCAGGGCTGGAGTCTTGGTGTTCGTGGCGACAAAGCCACCGGCGGCATTTGGTCCAGAGACGTGCCCGTACCTTCGCAAACCGGCGGCGTGTATGTTCAACCGGTAAAGGCCTACAGCGGCTCCCGTTGTTTTGTCACCGGCAATGCCGGTTCGCCATCCGCGGAAGCGGGATCGGCGGACGTCGACGGCGGTCCCACGACGCTGCGTTCACCGGTTTTCTCGCTGCTGGAAATCGAGCATCCCGAACTGGAGTTTGCTTATTGGTACAGCAATGATAAAGGCACCAGCAAAGGTGGCGATTTCTTCCGCGCACAGATCTCCAACGACGGCGGCAAAAATTGGGTGAATCTCATTAACACGGCGGCAAGCACCGAGGGCTGGCAACTCGTAACACTGGAAATCGAGAAGTTTGTCGATCCTTCCCACAACATGCAGCTTCAGTTCATCGTGGAGGATAACGCTCCCGCATCTTTGGTGGAAGCCGCCGTGGACAAGATCTTAATCACGGGCAAGCCGCTCGCGCCCGAGCCGCCCAGCGACCTCATGCTCGATGTCCAGTTCGATTATGTCGTGCTGAAGTGGTCGCATTCTCCCGGCGCCGCGGGCTACAGGGTCTATCTCTCCGGCGATCCGAACCATGTGATTGCTCCCGAATTTCTTTACAACACGACTTCAGACACGACATTAACAGTCCCCATGTCCGACATTCCCTACGAGCAGTTCTTCTTTCAGGTTACCGCGGTGCGATAGTTCTGAGCGGATAGCGATTATTCCGAATTAGCGGTCCACTATTATCGCCACAGTCTCTGCTGTGGCGATTTGTGTTGGTAAAAAGTAGAGAGAGCCCCGGGCCGAGTTGGCTGCTTGCAGCCGACCGCCGGGCCGATCACGTACACTGACCGCTCCGAGCACAGTGACTACTCGCCATAACATAGTGACACATGGTTCACAACCGGAGGGTCTGTAGCCTTTTGGTGACGTCACGTACTGAACGGAGCTTGCCCCGACCAACCACTCCTCTTGTTAAGCCCCGAATAGGACCGCGCTTATCCACTTATCCGCTATTAACTCTTGAATTCTCATTATGAGAGCGTCTTATCGTAACGATTGCCGGATTGGGAATGAGTGCCGTGAGGATTGGCTTTTGGGTGCAAAGTTAGTATATTATAGCATATGCAAAACCAATCCAATTATCCGGAAGGTCAAAACAGCGTTTCAAAACCCAATTAAGAGAGGATAACATGAAACGATTGGCGATTGCATGTGTCACCATGCTTGTTTGCGCAGGTATGGTGTCGGCGGTGCCTACATTCACACCTGCGATTGACGGCACGCAGGACGCAGGATGGGGAGTCACCCCAGATCATTCGACGACGACGCAACGGCAGCCCACCGAGTTCAATCTCGACGGCGGCATGTATGTCACCGATGACAACACGAATCTTTATTTTGGAATTCCCACGGACAACGATCCCTGGGCGGATGGTAAGAGCATCCACATGTTCATTCTGATCGATGTCGGCAGCACGGCGGCGGGCGGCAATGTTGCGCCGTGGGGCATGGGCGGCTGCGCGTACGACATGCCTTTTCTTCCCGACTATCAGATCAACACACAGTGGAACACCGATAATCAGGCGATTGGCGAGAGCTATCATCTGGTCTGGAGCGGAAGTTGGGTTCAAACCGGACAGGTCTTCACGGACGGCGGTGGTGGCGGTGCGTTTACCGAAATCGCGGTCAGCAAACCGCTGCTGGGGATTTCGACCGCCGGTACTGTGTTGAATCTATCTGTCATTCTCCGTCCGGCCTGGGACACCAATGGTCCCTGCGCCTGTCTGCCGGCCGATGAAGATTTTCCATCGGACTGGGGCGGAAGTACGGGCACATTCAGCACGCAGTTTGCGTACACGGTACAGGTGGATTTCGGCGAAGCCGATCCGCCCGGCATAGATCACGTGCATCAAATTGACCGCGACGAGCTGGAAATCGTATTCGATGAGCCCATGAACGAGGCGACGCTGAGCGACGTCAACAACTACACTCCTACGGGCTGGAGCATCAACTCGATCAGTTATGCCACGGCGACGACCGTCGGCCTGAAGTGCAACTTCAATTTCGTCGAAGGCACGGGTTACACGATTCAGGTGGATCCGGAAGTGACCGATGTGGCGGGAAATGCGATGGATCCCGCCGATGATGAAGCGACCTGGACCGCTGTGGACTATGCGACGGTCGTATTTGTCGTTTCCGCTCCCGCGGTTTATACCTGTATCAACCTCAAGGGCTCGTTCAACTTCTATCACGAATACGATTCCTTCTGGGGCGGCGGCAGTCAGCAGATGTATGACGACGGCACAAATGGAGACACCGTCAGCGGCGACGGCCGGCACACTATCGTCTGGCCGCTCGTTCCGCGCATCGAAGGTCCGTACGAATGGGGCGCGGAGACCTGTGCCGCCCAGTGGCTGATTCAGGGCCCAAACCCGCAAATAAACGTCACGGATGGCACGCAGTTCTACGCATATTATGAGGTCCCGGACGTCACGACGGCGCCTTGTGATGTCACGTTCCGTTGCGATATGCAGTTTGTGGATGACCCGTTCACCGGCGTACATCTTGCCGGTGCCGCTCCGGGCTGGAACTATCCGGGACTGGATCTGTCCGATGCGGATCTGGATGAGCAGTGGACCATTGTCTACACTCTGCCCGCCGGATCCCCTCGCCATCAGGAGTTCAAGTTCCAATACTCGGATGGCGATCCGGACCAGGAATGGGAATTCATCGGGAATCGTTCCTATGACATCGTGGGTGCACCTGCCACACTCGACCTCGGGAACATGTTCTTCAATGACATTCTCGATCCGCCATACAATCTGACCTCCATTGGTTTGGCCGGCGGAACTGCGCGCTTGCAGTGGAACGACGACTATCAGCGGGTGAATTTCGAGATTTTCGAGCACACGGCGCCGGACAGCATTCTCGAAAACGGCGGCTCTATCGCGGTCACGCCGAATACGAGTTACGACGTGCCGGCGAGCGCCAACCACTTCCATCAAGTCCGGACGGTATCTCCGTAGTTTCGCGGCCGGATTTCAATCCTCAAGCAAAACGGACGCGCTGGTGCGTCCGTTTTGCTTTGCCCGCTCTTGAGTTGCCTCTCAAGAATAGTGCCCTTCATTCTCTTCGAAATCATGTTCGATTTCCTCGCGGATACCGAATTTTTTCAGGCGATAGCGCAGCGTTTCGCGCGTCATGCGCAGAAACCGGGCGGCCGCGCTTGCATTGTTATTGCAGTGCCTCATGGCGATGCGAATCAATTGCTTTTCCACGTCTTCGAAATTCACTCCATGGCTGGGGACCTTGATCTCGAAGCCATGGAACTCGGGAGTCATTTCGGCTTCGACCGGAGTCTCCTTGCCTTCGGTGCGGACTTTGGATTTGACCGCGAGGTCGGTGGCTTGAATGTAGGCGTCGTTGCCGATCAGCACGGCGCGCTCGATGGCATTACGCAGTTCGCGGATGTTGCCCGGCCAGTCGTGAGTGAGTATTAACCGCTCCGCTTCGGGCGCCAGCCCGAGTATGTTCTTGCTGAATTCGCGGTTGAAATGGTGAATGAAGTGACTCGATATTTCAATCAGATCGTGTCCACGATCGCGCAGTGGTGGCATATTGATGTGGAAGACGTTCAATCGATAGTACAGATCGCGGCGGAAGGCATTGCGCGCAATCATTTGCGTGAGTTCCGCGTTGGTGGCGGCGATCAGGCGGAACTGCACGCTGATGGTGGAGGTGCCGCCAAGTCTTCGGAAGCTGCGCTCTTCGAGCACCTTCAAGAGTTTGACTTGCAGATTCTGCGGCATTTCGCCGATTTCATCGAGGAAAAACGTGCCTCCGGAAGCGACTTCGAACAGCCCGCGTTTGCGCGCCTTGGCGTCCGTAAACGCGCCTTTTTCATAGCCGAACAGCTCAGCTTCGAGCAGATTCTCCGGCATCGCTGCGCAGTTGATTTCCACGAACGGCTCTTTGGCATTAGGGGAAGCGAGATGAATCGCATGCGCGACCAGCTCTTTGCCGGTGCCTGATTCTCCGGTGAGGAGCACCGTGGCAAACGGCACTTGCGCCACCTTGCGGGCGGTGGTGGCGACCTCTTTCATGGCCGGGCAGGATCCGATAATGCGATCGAAGCCGTAGGTTGCTTTGCGAGTCTGGCTGACGCGATCCAGTTCGGATTCTTTGCGCACAACCTGAAGCCCGCGTTCGATGAGCAGGAACAGCTTTTCGAGATTCAGGGGTTTACCCAGATAGTCGAAAGCTCCCTGCTTCATCGCCTCCACGGCCTTCTCGGGCGAGGCTTGGCCGCTGATGATCAACACCGGATGCTTGGGGTTGACCTCGTGAATCTTGCGTAGCAATTCGACGCCGTCGAAGTTGCCGGGCAAGCCCACATCGATGACGGAGAGATCGGGGACGAGTGAAGAGTATTGCGCGAGTCCGGATTCGCCGTCCTCGGCATCGATCACTTCGTAGCCGCGTTCTTCGGCTGCCAGTCGGAGAATGGTCCGAATGTCGCAGTCGTCATCTACGATTAAGATAGTTCCTGACATACCCTGCCGCCATGTTATACAGGTTCACTATCATTATCGGCAGTCCTGCGCGGAAGTTGAGTGTTTTGAACCAGAGGGAGAGGCGCACCAGGAATGAAAGTCGTGGCCGGGAGCGAAGCTCCGCTAAGTTCTGTGCCAGTTATGCACTTGGCGGATCTGGAGCCACGCCAACGGCGACGAGCGGGGTGGGCGACGAGGGTGGGTCACTCCGCAGGCGGTCCGACAGTGAGTTTGGGAACCGGAATTACGCCTTGACATTTTCGGGTGAAATGAGTTGATTGCGCTTGCTGAGGCGGTTTAGCTCAGCGCACCCGCTCGAGCACGCCAAGCGAGCGCTATCCCGGAACCGGAAATAGCCACGGTGTTCCCCGCAGCCCGGTGAGCCGGGAGTCCTGAAACTCTATGTGTTGCGGTTTACGGGGCCGAACAGGTGCGGCCGTTGCGAAAAATTAACCTTGACCCGATTGACCTCCATGACAGATAATACAGCCTGTCGCCTGAACCCGACCACCCTTGTCGGCGACCTGATCGCCGAGTATCCCTTTCTAATTGAGGAACTGGGAAAATTCAATCCGCACTATCAGGCTTTGCAGAATCCGCAGATGCGACAGATGATGGCCCGCGTGGCGACGCTTGAAATGGCAGCCATGCGCGGAGGCATTACCACGGAGGCGCTCATGGCCTTCATCGCTACGGCGGTGCAACGTCATACGGGGCGCACGCTGCTTGTCGACACTCCCATGTCTCGCGCTGTACCGGCGGAACGGCTCGAAGCATTCCGCCGCATCATGATGCGACTGCACGAGGACGGCGATATCGCCGGGGCCCAGCGCCGCTTCGCCGAACTCGTGAAGGTCGTCGAGCCGGACGAAATCGCCGAAATGGAGCAGCACCTGATCCGCGAGGGAGTTCCCGTGGACGACATCAAGCAGATGTGCGACGTGCATATGCAGGTGGTTCATCCGTCCTTGAAGACGATGGGATTTGACGTTCCTCCCAATCACCCGGTCGCGACGTACTTGACAGAGAACCGGATCATCGAGCGCATCGTGGCCGAATTGCGCGCGATCGTTGCACCCGGAGTGCCGGATCCGGCCGCCAACGCCGCGTCGTGGTCCGCCATCGGATCGCGGCTGGAACGGCTCGCGGGGATCGACCGCCACTATCTCCGCAAGGAACATCAATTGTTCTCGCACCTGGAGCGGCGTGGTTTCAGCGGTCCGTCCACGGTGATGTGGGCCGTACACGACGATATTCGCACGCAGTTGAAAGCCGTACGTGACGCTCACCGGAACGGCAATCCGGGGCTCCTTGACCAACAGATGCCGGCGCTGATGACGGCCGTCGCCGGGATGATCCAGAAGGAAGAGTCCATTCTGTTTCCCACCGCACTGCGACTCTTGAGCGACGAAGATTGGTCCACGATCAAGCGTGGCGAAAGAGAGATTGGTTACATGGACGGCGCAGCGGCTGTCGCATCTGAGGATTCCGCGGATACTATCTCCGGGCCGGTGACTGCCGTCGGGGAGCTGGCGATGAATGTCGGCTCGCTAACGCTGGAACAGATCAACCTGATCATGTCGCACCTGCCGGTGGAGCTTTCCTTCGTTGACGAGCATGACACCGTTCGTTTTTACTCCAATCAGCCGCACAAGGTTTTTGCCCGCACGCCCGACGCCATCGGCCGCAGGGTACAGAATTGCCATCCACCCAAGAGCGTTCATCTTGTGGAAAAAATCCTCGCTGATTTTCGCTCCGGCAGGCGCGACGTCGCGGAGTTCTGGATTCCGTTTCATGAGAAATTCGTTCATATCCGCTATTTTGCTGTCCGCGACGAGTCGGGCGCGTATCGCGGGTCGCTTGAAGTGGTGCAGGATATTTCCGGAATTCGCAGCTTAGTCGGTGAACGGCGTCTGCTTGCTGAATCCTGACGGCCGCCGAGCGGGCCGAGGCACGGAACGGCCGGGATGATGGCAGGAAAGACGCCCTGCGTTTTTGCGTGGCGGCGGCGCAGTGAACAGAGAACGGGCGATCCAACTTGGACCGCCCGCTTCATCTTGTACGGGGTAACTTCCCGCTGTGCAGAGCGAGAGCTATTCCATCGGAATTCTGCCGGCATTCCTCGAGAGCCAGTTGTCGAAGCTCTGCAGCTCGGGATTGAGCGAGCGGGAGAATTCAATCGAGCGTGCGCCGACGAAATCGTTGTTGAAGTCGCGCTTGAATTGAAACATATTGCCAACGTCATCCGCGCCGGGAAAACCGAAGCCGCGATAAACGTCGGCGGGTACGTCGGTGAACTGCACGTCTTTGCCCGTGGCTTTTGAAAGTTGGGCGGCGATTTGCGCGCCGGTCAGGTGCTCGCCCGCGATGCCGACGGTCTTGCCGATGAATTCGGCGCCGCGCTTGAAAATCCCCAGCGCGCACTTGCCGATGTCATCGACGGCAATGCCGGGGAGTTTCTTGTCGCTCATCGGAAACACGATTGCGAGTTTTCCATCCGGGCCTTTCTTCGGGCCCATGCCGAAGAAGATGAAATTGTCCCAGTAAAACGAGGTGAGCAGATTGGTCGTCGGGACTCCGGCTTCGGCGAAAAATTTGTCGGCCTCGCCTTTGCCGTCGAAATGCGGGACTTTGTATTTTTCGTGCAGCGTGGGTATGCGCGTATCGGAAAGCGGCACCCACTTGCGGGTGTCTTCGAGCGTGGACCAGATTGCATGCTTGATACCCGCGGCCTTTGCGGCGGCAGCCATGTTCTTCACGTGCTGCATTTCCTTTTCGGCGGAAAAGTGCTCCCAGAAATTCGTCACGCAGAACGCACCGTAAGCGCCGGAGAACGCCTTGGTCAAACTTGCGGTGTCTTCGAGATCGGCGGCGACAACTTCGACGCCTTCCGCGGCGAGCGCTTTTGCCTTGTCGGAATTTACGTTGCGCGTGATCGCGCGCGCGCTGAACCCGCCACTCTTGTCATTCAGAATCGCCCGCACGAGACCTCCGCCCTGCGCGCCGGTAGCGCCGATGACAGCGATAATTTTTCTCTCAGCCATTTGCCCACACTCCCGTAATTAGTTTAAGGTTAAAGGATATGGCTTTTACGGGCAGGCGGTGCGATTGGTTCCGGAGGGGGATTCAAAATAGGACAGGGAGGCGTGGAATAGGCGGCCAAGTGCAGCGGAGACAGGGGAATAGAAGAAATCCAACATCCGAAAAAATCGATTCCGGTCCACCTATGAACTGGGCGTAAGGTAGTGTGACGGGCTTGACCCGGCTCGGCGAGACGATTATTGCTGTCTGCTGTCCTCCGCTCTTATGCCTTCTCCCATCCTTGCGGGCCTTCAAGCGGAAAATGAAAGCCGGTGACATCCGGCCAGGTGACATCAATGCCGGTGCGCTCGAACATTTCGCGGGAACGATCTTCACCGCCGTAATTTCCGAACACTTTCACATGACGAATGCCGGAATTTGCGATCATTCGCGCACAGATCGGACACGGAAACACGGTGACGTAAACGGTAGCGCCTTCGACGGACACGCCGTTGCGCGCGGCCTGCAGGATTGCATTCTGTTCGGCATGCAGACACCAGCAGAGTTCGAGGCGATCTCCGGATTTGATGCCAAGTCGCTCGCGTTCGCAACCTCCGAGTTCATCGGGGTGCGGATGTCCCGCCGGCGGGCCGTTGTAACCGGTGCAGAGGATTTGATTGTTGCGGACAATCAGACAGCCAACGCGCCTGCGCGGACACACGCTGCGCAGCGAAATCAGATTGGCAATGCCGTAGAAATATTCGTCCCAGCTAATGCGACTCATTAGAAGCCCGAGAACTTGAGACCGAAATTTGAATCACTTTGGATGGATGGGTTTGCTGTCGAGTGAATCCGGCGGACGGTTTGAGTGTGGCTCGCGTTTTTTCAATTTGCGAGCTGCGACAATCAACGGTGCGATGAGGAACAGGCCATAGGCTTTGCTGCCGGTTGCCGCGCTGAAAACCACGGTCACGGCAACGGAGACAAGCAGTGATACGATCAGCGCGCGTTTCCAGTTGAAACCGTTCACCTCTCGGTGCGCTCCCAGGTCGACGTTCGCATGCCTTTGCGGTAGAGAAAGAAGCCTTGCAGGAGCGCGATATTCAAGGCGACAAAATGATAGATTGCCGTTACAACTGGCACGGCCAACCCCGTTTTGTCGAGAAGATATCCCAAGGCCGCGAGGCAGTAGAACACGATTTGCGCATAAAACAAGCCGAAGTACAGCGGGTCGTGGATGAGCGGCAAATTCGCGGCGAGCGCGACAATCATGAAAAACGGGGAAGTCCAGCGCAGGACTTTGTGCGAAAAGTAGGTGTACGCAGTGATGCCATAGCGCGGGCTTAAGATTTCGGTGTAACGAAACAGCGTTTGGAAATTTCCCGAACCGATGCGAACCCGGCGGCGGGCCTCTTCCGTGATGGAGCGACCCGCTTCCTCGAATGCGCGCGCTTCGGGATCGAAGACCTGTCGCAGGCCGGCGAGCACGGCCCAAATCGCGGGAACGGTGTCGTCATTGGTGGAACCGGCGGGAAACGGCCGGTAGAGCGTGCGCCGGAACGCCATCAGCGATCCGAGCGCACCGGACATGCCGCCGATCTCACTCTCGCGGGTGCGCACACGGTTTTCGAAATCTCCGTACAATCTCTCGGCGGCCACGGATTTCGCGCCTTTCGGGATTTCGATATATTTTCCGCCACAGACACAACCCACGCCTTTGTCCGCAAAGTGACGGACGAGATTCCGCATGGAGTCATTCTCCAGGCGGACATTGGCATCGCTGATCGCCAGAATTTCCCCGTGCGATGACTCGACCAAGCGGTTCAGCACTCCGGTCTTTCCGCTGCGGCCGCCGAGTCGGACGAGTTTCACGCGCGGATCGTCGAACGCACGGACGATGTCGTCGGTTCGATCCGTGGAGCCGTCGGAGCCGACCCAAATTTCGAGCTTTGAGGGATCGTAGCGAAGTGCGAGCGCATTTTCGATCTTTGCTCCAATCACAGCTTCTTCATTATAAGCGGGAATCAGCAGCGCAATTGTGGGCCAGTCGGAGTCAGGGATCGCTGGAGGGCGACGAAATCGGCGTGGAAACAGCCGGAGCGTCAACGGATAAAGCAGATAGGTATGCACCATCGCCATGGCGGAAATCCAGAATAGGATTTTGACGACGCTCAGCACGAGGAACATGTCCCGGGATTATGCATCCTCGCGCGGGGACTTCGCACGATACCAGCGAATCTGGACTTTTTCAAGCGTGGCGAGGCCTTCCTCGATTGCGTCGTCCATTTCCGGCAGGAAAGCCTCAACTTTTTCGGGTGTGTCTACAATTTCGACTATGATGGGAAGGTCCGTCGAGAGCCGCAAGATTTTTGCGGTGTGCACCCGGCTGTGCGCGCCAAACCCCTCCAAGCCGCGCAGGACGGTCGCCCCGGCGAGTCCGCGCTCACGCGCCCTGCGCACAATCCATTCATAGAGCGGCATGCCATCGCGACGGTCGCTTTCGCCGATATAGATGCGGAGGAGGATACCTTGACCGGAAAGCACGGGATTCAGGGTTGAAGCGTGAAACCTAAGATCGGGGTGCGGACGTTATAGATAACGACTAATAATCAGGCCGAGCCAGACGGCGATTAGTCCGAGGCCCAGTTGCAGGAAGACATTGAGCGTCGCCGGAACCAACTGCCCGTCGCGCAGAAGATTCACCGTCTCATAGCCGAACGCAGAAAAGGTGGTGAACCCGCCGAGGACTCCAACGAAGAGGAACATTCGTAATTCTGCGGAAAACATTTGCCGCGAATCAGAGAGCCCGCCGAGCAGCCCGATTGCGAGGCAGCCAATCAGATTGACGGCAAGTGTGCCATAAGGAAAGAGCGATTGATCGAGCAGGCGGTGCACTCCGCCACCGATAAGATAACGCATGGCGGCGCCGATGAAACCACCACAACCAACGATCAGGAGTCCGCGCACGAATCAGGGAACAGTTCGCAGGAACTTATTGAAGTACCTTTTTCCGGGCCGGACGGCGGGAGTGACCGTTTTCATGACTTCGAGCAGCGGAGTGTTTCGCTCCAGCGCGACAAAGGCCTGACGAAACCGCTCGGGCGCATTTATGGTCGGATCATTCCACTCGTAAACGCGAATGAGACATTGCAGCCCGGAAAGGAAGATGTTTGTGGGCAGGCCGCCGGTTTGGTGCATGGCCATCTGAAAGGACCAGGTCTGCTCTCCCCACTCATCGAACCAGATCGGGAGTTTTTTTGATTCGAGAGTTTCGGTGGGGCTTGCTCCGTTGCAAACGAGTTCGCAGGCTTCGGAAAGTGCGAGCCGGGCCTCGGGTCGAACTTGAAGTTTGAGCAGGAAGTCCGTGAAGAAATCACTGTGCCGCGGAGTGGTTTCGCGAGTGTCGACGCGGAGATTCAGCCGCCACTCGGGACGCGGTGCCAGATCGGGACGCCGCACTCCGACATTGCGGATTTCGACATCGCCTTCCTTCAGCGAGTAGATGACGTGTCGTCCTTCGGGAAGGTCTTTGGTTTTGGTGATGAGGTCTTTGTAGAACACGGGGCGAAGAAGTTCAAATGACAAGTGATAAACCGTCGGATTCCGGGCAGGAAACGCGCGGACAGGGATGATCATTCAGCACGGTACTGAGCGCTATCCTACCTCGGCGGGAAACCCTGCTCGGCGGACAGTCAAAGACGGGTCGGCTGCAAGCAGACCGACACCGCCAAAAAGTTGAAAGTTGGAAGCTGAAAATTCGAAGTTCAAAGTGAGATTCCGGCAGGGTTGCGGACGAGCACGCAATGAAATTCTGTAGTGATCGAGTCGTTAACCCTGCTCGGCGGACAGTCAAAGACGGGTCGGCTGCAAGCAGACCGACACCGC
>CAZGVT010000009.1:20105-23444 GCA_964529255.1 uncultured Alphaproteobacteria bacterium
AGCTGAAAATTCGAAGTTCAAAGTGAGATTCCGGCAGGGTTGCGGACGAGCACGCGGGGCTGTCCCAACCGCCACGGCGAGCGCGAATGGGGCGTTGCAAGCATCAGCGTTGCAAGCAACGCGCTACTTTTCCACGGGCACGACTTGCTTCTTGTGCTTCGGGTGGCGCTTGTATTTTTCCTCGTCCATGACCTTCGGCGGTTTCTTGGGCAGAGGGATGCGGGGTTTGGGCTTCTTTGGAACGCGGACCGCAATCGATATCATCTTGCCGATTCAGTAGAGGATTCGAGGATCGCTCCCTGGCGGCGCAACTCGAACATGGAAAGTTCCAACAGGTCGCGAAGAGAAGAGAATTGGTCGGGGTAAAGCGGCCGGGTGAGCACGGAGCCGTCTTCGCGAAGAAACATGATATGAAAACTTTGCTCGGTTTTCACTTGCCGGAATTCGATTTCGATCCCGCTCTTCGTGCGCCTTTGAATGCGGGTATCTGGCCGATCCGTATCGAGAATATGTCCCGCAGTTTCGAGCATATATTTCATCGCACCGTGCAATCCGCTGACTTCATCGCGGTCCACGACGAGCGAAGTGATCTCGCGTTCGCCGTCAAAGAGGCCGATATTCAGCGCGAAATAGCGGATGGTGTCGCCGGGGACAAAGGCAACATCAGTGCGCAAGAGGATCGCCTCGCCGGTCTCTTTGCCTTTCTTTCCGAGGATTCCGCCCTGTCCGGAGGTGTGAACCAGCGAGATGCGGCCGATGGGCGTGAGATCACGGAATAGCGTGCGACCGGAAACCTGCAACTCCCACTCGAAGTCGGTGGCAGGGGGAGACGCAAAGGAAATCGTAAATCCAAAATCCAAAACTCCAATCACTGCCGCGCATACCAAAGCGGAGTACCTTGGTGAACGCATTGAACGCATACCAATTGGGATTTTGGTTCTTGGATTTTGGATTTTCATCGGAGCTGGTGCTGCCAGCAGCGGTCGGAACCCTTTTCGGCACGGCGCGTGCAACGGGCACCCTTTCGGGTCAAGGCAACGCACTGTGGACGCTCGGCTTTTTGCTTCGCCTTCAGTGCCGTCGTATCGAGAACTGAACTAAGTCCGGGGATGAGTTGCGGACGTGCCATGAAGGGGATGGCTTGTTCCACCGGGACCCAACCCTCCACGAAGATCTTGGCCCAGCCGGCTACGGTATCGGCCACGGCGACTCTGGCCGACGGGGTGAAGGAGCCTATCTGGTCCCCGCAGGGTATAATGAAGAGTGGCCGGGAATTGGTGCTGTCGGTGACGGCAGCGTCTGTTGGGCGCAGGCTATCGGAAACCTCCTGACAGAGCGCAGCACCCGCGAAAACCAGCCACGAGATGAGGATAGTTAATGAGATTCGATGAATTTTCAAGCTGACCGCCACATCGCTTGCCGGAATCAGAAAATAGGCTTTTTTTGTCAAAAAGCAAACAGTTACGTGGCCTCACCAAGTGAGTTTTGGGAGTGGCGGGGTTGCAGAGATTGTAAGAAGTCGGTATATTCAAAGTGAGTTGGCATGGACGGCGGAAGGGACTTGGGGAATAACACAAGGACATGGATTTAGAGCAACTTAAGAGATTTTCGAGCGGCGAGCTGACCGCGAAGCAGTTTTTGGCAATTCACCGTGATGCTGGTGAGTTGCTTGATTTGCTGCGCGAGCATCTCAAGCAGAGCGAATTTGTCTCTTCGGTGCAGGATTGGCCGGAGCCACGCCATCGCGGCAGGATCAGGCAGTACTTTGTGCTGAAGACGATGATGTTGATCACTCCGCTGGTGCTTTTGTCCGGTGTGGCATTCATGGTCAAGGATCCGGTCGCCGTGTTTGTCTCGGTGATGCTGTGGTTTGCGGCCTTCGGAGCGGCGGCGATGTGGATGCTGTGGAGCAGGCAGCGGCGCAAGCAATCGCGAGTTGGGAAGAGTGTGCTGGTGACGACAAATCGGCGATTGATGAGAGTCTGGCTGGATGGCTCGGAAGAAGTCCAATACTGGTGGCTGGGAGAAAAGCCGGAGGATCAGTTAATGGATCCGGTGAGTGACACCATCCAACTTCTGCTCGAGTTGGACCTGGGTAAGGTCTCGATGAACTGAAAGCGTGTGAGGCAGTCAGTTCATATTTCGATAGAGAGTTCTCCCCCGAAGATTCGGGGGTGACTTATTTGTGCGTACACGTGAAGAGTGGATGCTCGCAAAGCTTCATGCTCTTTCGCCGACGGGATGTGAATGGCTGAGGGCCATCCGCTTTCTACGCGTACAGTGAAGCGGCTGATGTTGTGGTATCGGAAGCATCAGCGGGTGCTCCCGTGGAGAAACACGAAAGACGCTTATCGGATTTGGATCAGCGAAATACTCCTGCAGCAGACGCAGGTTGAAACGGTGATGCCGTACTATGAGCGATTTCTCGCGGCATTTCCGTCGGTCGAGGCGTTGGCAAAGGCACCGCTTGACCGGGTGCTGAAAGTGTGGGAGGGTTGCGGCTACTATGCGCGGGCGAGAAATCTGCACAAGGCGGCCAGGCAGGTGATGGAAGACGGGGGTAAACTTCCGCGAACTGCCGTGGAGCTGCGAAAACTGCCGGGAATCGGGCCGTATACATCGGCAGCGATTGCCTCGATTGCATTCGCCGAACCGGTTGCAGTATTAGACGGAAATGTAGAGCGAGTCTTGAGCCGGGTGTTGTGCGAACGGCGCGTGATGAAGTTGCCGTTGGTGCAAAAGCGCTTGCGGGTTGCGGCGACAAGGATTGTGATTGAGGCCGTGGAGCTTGGATTTCATCCGGGCGACGTGAATCAGGCGATGATGGAGATCGGTGCGACGGTGTGTCGGCCACTTACTGCGGAATGCAAAGTCTGTCCGTTGCGCCGCGACTGCCGGGCCTATACTTCGCTTTCGGATGTCACAGTGCTGCCGAAACGGGCAGTCGTGAAAGCCATTCCGCATTACGATATTGGGGCGGCGATCATTCGCAAGGGCGGGAAGATTTTGATCACGCAGCGCCCTCCGCATGGGCTTTTGGGTGGACTTTGGGAGTTTCCGGGAGGCAAGGTTCACCCGGGCGAGACATTGCCGGACTGTGTGCGTCGCGAGATTGGCGAAGAGTTGGGTATTGAGGTTGAAGTGCAGGATCGGGTGATCAGCGTGGACCATGCATTCACTCACTTTCGCATCACTCTGCATTGTTTCAATTGCACGCATCGACGGGGGCGCATACGGAAACTCGGAGTTGCTGACTTTCGCTGGGTGACGCCGGAGCAGCTCGACGGATACGCATTTCCGAAGGCGGATAGGGTAGTGATCAGGATGCTGAGTGGAACG
>CAZGVT010000010.1:0-23241 GCA_964529255.1 uncultured Alphaproteobacteria bacterium
CCGGCCGGCGTGCGCGGCGAAAGCGGCGAGTATTTTTGTTCGCTGACAAAGGAAAACGATGAAGACTATCCTTATGACTACGTAGTCGTTTATCGATGCGCCGTGGATCCGAGCGTTGGACCGTGGACTTTTTTGGCGACAATCTGGAGCAACGCACAGAATCTCTATTGTCAGGATATCGAGCCGATTACGAGTGCAGACCGGATGCTGGTCGCTCTGAGCGGTGATTTCTATACGTTGTGGGCGGGATTCTTTCAGATATCAAATGTACCCAACTTCGGCTTTGTAGCGGTGGATTCTTATAGCGACGACGGCGTGTGGTGTCCATCGCTGGCATCGGACGAGATTGAATACAACGGCGCGAGTGTTTATGGCTATCTTACCTATCGGATCTACAGCAACCTTTACTTTTCGCGCACGACAGACCTTGGAGTCTCGTGGGCCGAGCCGACGTATTTAAGCGAGAGTGCGGAGTATTCGGTGAATCACGACGCGATCGCCTACGACGACGGCTCCAATCGCGTGTTCATCACCTACTCCAATTTCTTGGATGACATCAGAGTCGCCAGAAGCTCCGCGCGGGGCGACGGGCCGTGGAATGATGTAGCCGTCTTGTCTCATGCCAGTCAGATCTACTCGACAAGCTCGATTGCGGCCGATAATAGTTATGTCGTCGTCGGAGCGACGAGCACAACTCCCGGCGGCGAGTCCAATATTGCCGTTACCTACAGTACAAACGGCGGAGCGAACTGGTCGGCGGTTCAGACTTTTTCCGACGCGGGATTTGAGTATGAACCGCGCGTTGCAGCAAATGCCGATGGTTACTTTTCGCTGTTTTATCGTGACGCTACCGCGTACAAGCTGCTAGCGCGCCGAGCGAGTACGGCAAACCTGAATTCCTCCGGTTGGACGCTACGGACCGTGGATTCCTTGCACTATGCATGGGGCGGACTCTCCGCCGCGATTGCTCCCGGAGAAAGCCCTGCTTATGGGGGGGCTTGGTCAACGGGAGTTTTTGAAGGGCCGGGAAACGGCGACTGCTATTTTAACTGGGCGTGTGTCACACCCGCACAAGTGACGGGCGTCAACGCTTCAGACAACAGTTGCACCGGAGTCACGATTTCATGGAGCAATATTGCCGGCGAGGACAGTTTTCAGGTGCGACGAAATGGAACCCGCATCGGGCGAACGCTTGCGAATATTCTCACGTACACAGACAACACGGCGACAATCTGGACGACTTACAGCTACACCGTCGTCCCCTACAACAGTTGCGGATCGGGAACTCCGTCGATTGCCGACAATGGCATGAGACTGGGAACTCCCGCGCAAATACCCAATGTGCTTGCGTCGAGCAATCTCTGTAATCAAGTCAACGTCACGTGGGGTGACGTGGCGGGCGAGACCGGCTTCCGTGTCTATCGCAACGGCGGACAGATTGCGACTCTCGGAGCGGACGTGCTCAGCTATCTTGATGCACCGCCGTCCTGCGGAGTAGATTACTCCTATACGGTACAGGCGTACAACGCTTGCGGAAACGCGACGATGTCAGCGGCAGGCGTCGGCGTGCGCCCATGCCCATTGCCCGCCGTCGGCAGCGTTGCGGCCACCGACGATGGCTGTGTGAGCATTGTCGTAACATGGACCGCGAGTTACGCGGGCGAGGACAGCTTTCAGATTCGCCGGGACGGCGCGCGCATCGGCAGAGCCAATGCAAATGTCGCCACATATACCGACATGACTGCGCTTCCGGGTATCCCGTATACCTATCGAGTGGTGGCGTACAACGGCTGCGGAGCGAGTGATACATCCGGCCTGGATGTTGGAATGCGGCGCTCTGCTCCCGCGCAAGTAACCGGAGTTGCGGCAAGTGATACGTCGTGCACCTCTGTAGTTGTAGGCTGGAGCGACGTAGCGGAAGAGGATAGTTTTCAAGTTCGCAGGAATGGCACGCGCATCGGGAGAACACTCACCGGACAGCTTACCTATACGGATAACACCGCCACACCGGGAACGATCTACGCTTACACAGTAGTAGCTTACAATGCCTGCGGTGCATCGGTCGTTTCCGCCGCGGACAACGGTATTCGCCTGGGATCGCCTGCGCAAGTCACGGGAGTCATTGCATCGGACAACGACTGCGACGGCGTTACCGTGACATGGAACAATGTTTCGGGCGAATCAGGTTATCGCATTTTCCGTTCAGCCGTAGAGATCGGCACGGTCGGCACAGATGTGCTCAGTTTCACAGACGACGAAATTGCCTGCGGTTCCTCCGCAAACTACACCGTTCAGGCATTTAGTCCCTGCGGAACCGGGAATGTCTCATCTGCCAACTCGGGACTTCGACCTTGCCCGTTGGGTCCTGTCGGCAATGTCTCAGCGACGGATGCTTTGTGCACTCAAGTCACGGTTACGTGGAGTTCGAGCGTCGCCGGAGAAGACAGTTTTCAGATCTGGCGGGACGGCGTGCGCATCGGGCGCGCCAACGCCAATGCCACGAGTTTCACCGATGCTGCCGCTCCCGGCGGAGAAACTCACACCTATTGCGTCGTAGCTTTCAACCTTTGCGGAGCCGGAAGCGCGGAGGGTTGCGACAACGGTACGAGGCAGATTCGCCCGGCAATTGTCACCAATGTGACGGCATCGGATGACAACTGCAATGCTGTGATTATCAACTGGGCCGAAGTTGCAACTGCCGACAGTTATGTCGTAAAGCGCGGATCGACACGGCTCGGGCGTGTGCTCCCTCCATTGACCACATTCACTGATTTGACCGGCAACGTGTGGACCGAATACACCTACCGTGTCATCGCCTACAATGAATGTGGAATCGGCGACACCAACGGGACTGATATTGGCGTTCGTGTGACCGCGCCGGATCAAGTGGTTGGCGTGAGCGCAAGCGCGAATCGCTGCGATGTTGTGGCCCTGTCATGGATTGATCAAGTTCACGAAACCGGATACGAGGTTCTTCGCGATGGTGTGCTGATCGCTTCAGTGGGAGCCGATGTTGTTGCATATGATGACGCCACAACTCCCGGCAGTTACAATTACTCGGTTCATGCTCTCAATTCCTGTGGCGCCGGTGCGGCATCGCTGCCGGCGACGGGAGTACTGCTTACAAATCTGCCTGTTGTCGGCTTTGTCGCGGCATCGGATGTCAGCTGTGACCATGTGGAACTCACGTGGGACCCGGAATTTGCCGGAGAGGATAATTTTTTCGTGTACCGCGATGGAGTTGAGTTGATCAGTTTGCCGGGCAATCAAAGCAGCTTCATAGACGTTACTGCGGAGCCGGGTCAATCGTATCAGTATTGTATCGTTGCCGTCAATCCTTGTGGCGAAGGGGATCCATCCGGATGCGACGTCGGTCTTCGTCTTAATGTTCCGGAACAAGTGACAAACGTCAGCGCCTCTGATATCGCTTGTACCGAAGTCATCGTGAACTGGAGCGATGTGCCGGGCGAAGACGGATTCCAGATTCGCCGCGACAATGTGCCGATTGGGAACGTACTTGAAAACCAACTATCCTATCTCGACGCAACCGCGGTTCCCGGCGTGCCCTACGCCTATGCAATTGTCGCCTACAATGCATGCGGGTCGGGTCCGGCATCGGCTTCCGATCAAGGGCTCAGACAGTCTATTCCAAGTCAGGTCATCGGTGTCGAGGCCGGTGAGACAAACTGCAGCCACATTGCAGTTACTTGGAACGACGTGAGCGATGAGGATGGCTACCGCCTCTTGAGAAACGGTCTTGTGATCGACAGCACCGGACCGGATGTGACATCTTACCAAGACGCTTCGGCAACCTGCGGCGTGGATTTCGACTATGCCGTCATCGCATACAATGAGTGCGGGGCACTGGGGGCGTCAAGTTCGGATGCGGGCTTCCGTCCCTGTCAAATTGCGCAGGTCACGCAAGTCAATGCGACGGATACCGAATGCGATTTCGTGCTCCTGAGCTGGGATGTCAATGTGCTTCACGAGGATGGATTCTCGATCTTGCGGGATAACGTGGAAGTCGGCCAGGCGGCGGCGAACTCGAGCAGTTATATGGATAATACCGCCGTGGGCGGGGTGACCTATAGCTATCAGGTACGGGCGTTCAATGCATGCGGACTTAGTGATCCGTCCGCCGCCGATTTTGGAATGCGTCGCCCTGTGCCCGCTCAGGTTTCGGGAGTCGTCGCAAGTGACAATCGTTGCGATTCCGTTGTTGTGAATTGGGTTTCAGTCAACCATGCCGAACTTTACCGCATTATACGTGACGGAGCCGAAATCGCCACCGTTGACGCGGTAACGACCCGTTTCGCGCACGTGCCTCCGGCCGGCGTTGCGACGTACCAGATCATCGCGCAGAACTCCTGCGGCACAAGCGCGTTATCTGTTCCGGAGAATGGATCAAGACTTGAGTCACCGCAATCTCCGACACAAGTCACTGCGTCTGACGAGGGATGCGGAGTTGTGAATGTGGAATGGACGGGCTTTGCCGGTGACGTGGATTCATTTGTCGTGCTTCGCAACGGCGTACAGATTGGACGCGTGGGCGCGTCAGTGCTCTCGTACTCGGACGCGGTCGCCTCAGGGAGTTTCTTGTATGCCGTGAGATCGCTGAGCATCGAGTGCGGTGAAGCCCCGTCACTCGACGATGATCAAGGCACGAGTCATGATCTCCCTACCACGCCCGGAGATATAGTTATGGACCCGGTAAATTGCGCGGCGGTGAACTTCCACTGGTCACCTTCAGCGGGTGAGGTCGCGGGGTACATCGTGCGCCGTGACGGCGATAGCCTTGGCCTCGTGACGACGACGAGCTTTTCAGACTCGACCGTCATGGACAACGCGGCGCATAGCTACACCGTGACTGCATTTAGCACAAACTGCGGTGAGACTCCGGCCACTGAGCCCGCAAATGGTCGCATGCGTGAGCTTACGCTGCTCGGCGTACTGCCGGACACCGTCGACGGTTGCACCTGGTTGCGATTCACGCTTGACCACTGCGTGGGAGTAACACGGGATTCCATTTTCCTCGCGCTGGATGGCGTGAACTTCACGTTCGTCGCCGTGCGCACTCCGGTAGGACAAATCGACTCGGTTTATATCGACAATGCGGGCGTATTCCGGCCCAATGCGCGGCTTCGAATCACCAGCATGCGCGACCAGCGAAGAGACGTGCTGGAGTCGGAGCCGTTTGCAGTTTTACCGTGCTCGGATGCGAATGAGCTGATCGAAGAGTTACCGCAAGATCTGGCGCTGGAGCAAAACTATCCGAATCCATTCAACGCGAGTACGGGGATTCGCTTCGCACTGCCGCACACCGGGAATGTCTTGATAGAGATTTTCGACATCACCGGTCGAAAAGTTGGCGTGTTGATGGACGGGCAACTCGCGCAAGGGTGGCACACGGTTTCGTGGAGCTGCGCAGAGTGTCCAACTGGAATGTATGTCGTCCGACTTCAGGCCGAAGGCACTTACTTGCTTAGGAAGATGCTGCTGCTGAAATAAACCCACGCGTGCGGCATGGCAAGATATGCAAAGCCCGGCTGTTTAGCCGGGTCTTGCATTATATGATATCCTGTGGCGCGAGTCTATTGCGTGGCCGCCAATTCAGTTTCGGGCTTCACGTATTCCTCGCGAATCCACTGGACGCCTAAATCCAGCGCCGCGAAATTTTGCTGAATAAGGTGTTTCCTCTTCAGACCGATGGGGATAATTTCCTTGACAGTCTCGACCGGCAACAGCCCGGTATATTCGCAGAGAGCGCCAAGCAGAATCATGTTTGCAGAGGCCGTGACTCCGATTCGCTTCGCAAGATCGAGCAGCGGCATGTAGAGCACGTCAACGTCACTCCTCGCCACCTTTCGTGCGATAATCGAGCTGTTGACGATGATCAGACCACCCGGTTTGACCATTGCCTCGAACGTGTCGAGCGACGGGTCATTCATCGCCACCAGAATATCCGGGTTGACCACCAGCGGCGAACCGACAGGGTTCCTTGATAACACAACAGACGCGTTGGCAGTTCCGCCGCGCATCTCGGGACCATAGGAAGGAATCCAGGTGACTTCGAGGTTTTCCTTCATCGCCGCTGCGGCGATGATGACTCCCGCCGTCAGCACTCCCTGTCCACCAAATCCGGCAAACTTGAGACCGGTGGTTTTGAAGTTCTCTATCCACTTTTTGTCGTACGCGTGTGTCTCACCGAAGGCGCCGAGATCCAGCACATTGAACACCTCCTGATCCGAGACCGGCTGATGCTCGTGAATATGGCCTTCGCGATTCGCGGACTCATCTTTGAAGACACGGATCGGAAAAGTCGGGATCATGTGCTCGATGACGAACTTGTCGGATTCGACCGGTGTCATCTTCCAGCCGGTTGGACAGGCGCTCAGGATCTCCACGAATGAAAATCCTTTCCCTTCCGCCTGATTCTTGATCGCCTTTCTGACCGCTTTGCGCGTATTCATGATGCCTTTTACATCGCCGAGGTGACAGCGCTCCACGTAAACAGGAGCGTCCAGCGTAGCGATGATCTCGGACATTTTCAGCGGATATCCCTCAGTCTCAACATTGCGACCGTAGGGCGAAGTCGCCGTTTTCTGACCGAGCAGACTCGTTGCCGCCATCTGACCGCCGGTCATTCCGTAAATCGCATTGTTGATGAAGAACACCGTCATATTCTCACCGCGATTTGCGGCATGGATAATTTCCAATCCGCCGATGGACGCAAGATCGCCGTCGCCCTGATAGGTCATGACGATGGAATGCGGATGAGCGCGCTTCAGCCCCGTCGCCACTGCAGGCGCACGACCGTGCGCAGCCTGAATATTCCCCATGTCGAAATAGTAATAGGCAAAGACCGAGCATCCTACCGGCGAGACGAAAATCGCCTCGTTTGCGAGCTTCAGGTCATCCAGCGCCTCTGCGATGAGCTTGTGGACATTCCCATGGCCGCAGCCGGGGCAATAGTGCGTCGTCTCATTGTTGGTTTCCCGCCAGCGGTCGAAGTGTTCGTAAAAGGATTCCGGTTTCTTGAGGATATTATTTGACATCGTTTCCTCCTATACGTACGTTCGGGTCACTTCTACCAGCTCTTCAACCGATACGACCACTCCGCCCATCCGGTTGTAGAAATGTATCGGCGTAATCTCCTTTGTCGCCAGTTGCACGTCGCGCAACATCTGACCGTTGGAGAGTTCGACGACGAGAAAGTTCTTACCCTGTTCCGCCAGCTCACGTAACCGCTTTGTTGGGAATGGAAAGAGCGTGATCGGCCTGAAGACACCGACTTTCCTGCCCTCCCGTCTTAGCTCTTCGGAGACCGTGTGCAGCATGCGGGATACAATCCCATAGCCGACCAGCACAAGGTCGGCGTCATCAATCGAGATTTCCTGAAAGCGCACTTCCTCCTTCTCCATCTGCGCGTACTTCTGTTGCAGATGACGGTTATGCTCCTCCAGCCCGGAAGCGCTCATATAAATGGAACTGATGAGATTCGTCCGCGATTCCTTGTCACCGTAAAGTGCCCACTCGCGCCGGGGCACGACATAGCGCTGCTTCGGGAAGACAACCGGCTCCATCATCTGGCCGACGTAGCCGTCGGCAAGCACGACCGTCGGAGTCCGGTACTTGTCGGCAATGTCGAATGCGAGCATCGTAAGATCGCACATCTCCTGCGCGCAATTCGGAGCGACAACGAAAGTTTTGTAGTTCCCGTGACCGCCGCCATGGACTACCTGATGATAGTCTCCCTGTTCAGGCCAAATGTTGCCCAAACCGGGGCCGGCGCGCATCACGTCGACGATAACACACGGAAGCTCCGCCGCCGCGATATAGGAGATGCCTTCCTGCTTCAGCGAAATTCCCGGACCGGATGAAGCGGTCATGCAGCGCATTCCTGCTGCCGAGGAGCCGTAAATCATGTTTATCGCGGCGACTTCCGACTCCGCCTGAATAAATGTTCCCCCGATGGGCGGTAAGTACTTCGCTGCGGCTTGAGCAATTTCCGAAGCCGGGGTAATCGGATAGCCGAAATACTGAGTGCAGCCTGCCATGATCGCACCCTTGACCACCGCCTCGTTTCCCTTAATGAGTTCTTTCTCCATGTTCAGGATCTCCTTAGGCTGTGCCGGCGGGTTTTGGTTCACGGATCCGCTTGTATACCGTTACCGCTCCGGGCTCGGGACACGCATAGTAGCACACGCCGCAGCCGGTGCAATCCTGACCCGTGTACTCGACCCACTGGTAGCCGAGTTGGTTGAACGCTCCCGCCCGATTCGTCACAATGCACTGCGGCGGACAAGCGGTCACGCAAAGCTGACAGGCTTTGCAAAGGTGTGGCGCGATCTCCAGTCTTGGGAGATTCAGTTGACTCATATCGACTCCTTATCCGATGCAATGTGAAAAAAATCACATTTCTTGGTGACGCAAGTGCGGAGGCACCCCCTCCGTAACTGTGATAATATACGCATTCCGTGCCGCTCTTTCAACGGAATTGTTGCCAATTGCACCTATCTGCTTCGTTGATATATCTATGTATAATAATAAATTACGTCTGGGTTTGTGTTTTGGTCTAAATTGGCCCTCTTCGGTAAGATTATGGCAGCCGTGCATACGCCTCCGTGGGGCCACATTTACCTAGGCAGCGATATGGAGGCTGCGGAAGTAAGAACCGACTCAGAAGGCAAATCTCCGTTTCAAGTGGCCTTTCTTTAACACCTGGCCCTGAAGCCCTGAGAAGCATTCACGCTGGAGGACTCATCTCATGTTTAGGCAATTTCACCTGATCCTGCTGCTCCTGTGCTGCGGAAGCTACCCGCTCGCGGCGCAGGTCTGTTACCCGCGGATGCCGGAGCCGCCATGTCGAGGGGTAGACATTCATTCGCGCAACATCCAGATGGATGTACGGCACCAGACGGCATCGGTGACCGTTACTGACGAGATTTACAATGCCTGTTCAGCCGAGCTGGAAATAGAGTACCTGTTTCCGTTGCCGCCGGATGCGCTGGTCGATCAATTCACGCTTGTTGTGAACGGGCAGGAGCTTGGCGGCGAAATTATGGACGCCGAGGCCGCGCGAAGGCACTATCAAGAAATCGTAAGGCGTGACCGGGATCCCGGCTTACTGGAGTACGCGGGCTACGGGTTGTACCGCTCGCGCGCGTTCCCGATTGCTCCGAGATCTTCCGCTCAACTGACCGTTCAATACTGCGCTGTGCTTCCGAGAGACGGAGATCGAGTGGAAATCTGGCATCCTCTTTCAGCGGGCCGGCTCGGAACTGAAGCGGCCTCGTACGTCAAGCTGACTTGCACCATTGAAGAGGATGCGAAGATTTCTACCGTGTATTCCCCGACGGTTGACATTGACACAGAACGGCTCTCCGCGCGCAAGGTACGCGTCACACACCGACAGCACAGGAACAAACCGCAGGGAGACTTCCAGCTCTTTTATGCGATATCTGCCGAAGACGTGGGTGCGACGCTGCTCAGCTATTGGCCGCGCTCCGAAGAGGACGGCTACTACTTTCTGCTTGTCAGTCCGAGTCCCGAAGAACGAGCGTACACACCGATCGCCAAAGACTTGATCGTTGTTCTCGACAGAAGCGGCTCGATGGGCGGCGAGAAGATTCAGCAGGCGCGTGACGCGGCACTCTGTGTGGTTGACCAACTGAATCCCGGAGATCGCTTCAATGTCCTTACCTACAATGACAAGTTCGACGAGTGCTTTTCAACTCTCCGCGACGCAACTTTGGAGAATCGCTCGGAGGCCAAGGCTCACATCGCCCGGATCACTGCGCAGGGCGGGACGAACATTCACGCCTCTCTTGAAGCAGCGCTCGGACACTTGGAGCGCAATAGCAAACGGCCCTCCTATGTCATTTTTCTGACCGATGGCTTGCCCACCGTAGGCGTGCGCGATGAGGCCGCGATTCTCAACAATAGCGCCGCAGTTAACCTGGCGAAAGCGCGTATCTTTGCCTTCGGAGTCGGCTATGATGTCAACGTGCGGCTGCTCGACCGGCTTGCGGAAGACAGTCAGGGCAAGAGCACATATGTTCGGCCTACTGAATCCATCGAGTCGAAAGTTGCGGCACTTTACAATCGCATCCGTAATCCGTTCATGACAGAAGTCGAGGTCGACATTGATGGATTCGCGACGCGCGACAACTGTCCGGCGGAGTTGGGTGATTTGTTCGAAGGCGACCAACTCGTGCGTGTGGGACGCATCTATCGTGACCGATGGCATTTTCTGCCCGCGTCGTTCGGTTTCATGGCCGCTCCGGCGCTCACCGTGCGCGGACTGATTGCCGGTAGAAGTGTGAGCTATGAGTATCCGGTCCACATTGAACCGGGCAGCAGGTCGAGCCGGCACAAATTCATCGAGAAACTCTGGGCCGTCAAGCGCATCGGGGAACTGCTGGATGAGATACAGCTTCACGGCAAGGCAAAAGAGCTGATGGACGAGCTGATCAGCCTCAGCAAGAAATACGGCGTCGTCACTCCCTACACGAGCTACCTCGCGAGCGAAAACACAAACCTATCCGATACACACAACCTGCGACGCCAGTCGCTTCACATCGCGGGAGGACGCGAAAACGAGGTAACCGGACCGCAGGCATTCTCCGATGCGGACGCGAGATCGAGGATTGCCGATGCGCCTTCGACGGGCGCCATGAAACAACTCTTGAGCGGCGCACAGGGATTCATGCTGGCGCCGCCACCGTCCGCCGGTATGCAAGCGGAGGGTGGGACTTTGGCCGAAGCGAACAGTATCCAATCCGTCGGCGAGGACGTGCTTTACAGACGGGGGAACGTGTGGGTGCATTCGTCGGCGATTGACTATGACGTGGAACGGGATCGATCCAAATTCACGGTAGTCCGGCGCTTTGGTGATGAGTACAGTATACTGATCGACGAAAACAGTGCCGACGAGAACAAAGTCCTTGCCGCTCAACAGGAGGGCCAGTCGCTACTGATCGTCCTGCGCGGTCGACCGTATCTGATCGAGTAACAACGGCCGGCGCCGCGATCGACAACAAACGCGCCCTTTCCGCCGCACGGAGGGCGCGTTTTTCATAGGGGGGGGCTATCCGTTTACTTCGTCACTCCATGCGGGCGGACCGGAATGAGCATGCGAAATGTGGTTCCAATTTCCAACTGAGAGCTGATTTCTACGGTTCCGCCGATGGCCTGAATGTTTGAGCGGACAATGTCTAATCCCACGCCTCGACCCGAAATCTCGGTAACTTCCTTCGCGGTTGAGAGTCCGGGTTGCAGGATCAGATTGAATAGCTCCGCTTCCGACAGGCCATCGACAGAGTCGATAAGTTTTCGCTGCACGGCAATTTGCGAGATCCGCTCCGGGTTCAAGCCTCTCCCATCGTCGGATACGCTAATGACCACGGCATCGTTCTCGTGTGCAGCCGAAAGCCGCACTTTACCCTTTTCCGGTTTTTTATTTGAGAGACGTACGTCCGGAGGTTCAATGCCGTGGTCAACGGCGTTTTTTACAATATGCATCAGGGAATCGGCAATCGTATTGACGATTCTGTGGTCGACCTCTGTGTCTTCTCCCAGAGTCTCAAGAATTATATCTTTCCCCGACCTCACCGAAAGTTCTTCGGCGAGGCGCGCCATTCGCTGAAAAGTCGCTTTCAGCGAGAGTGTGCGCAAGGAAAAGCAATGCTCACGGAGTGAATGAGTAAGGGCCGAAAGTTGTTTGATGGCGGTTGTCAGGTCACTGTACTGTCCGGACGCCGGATTCTGCCGGACAGCGGCTTGAGCACTCATCAATTCTTCAACCAGATTCATCAGTTTGTCCAGGCGCGACACTCTGACCTTGACAGTCTGCTCGAATTCTGCCGCTCTGCGATCCGCGGTTTCGCGGACTCGCGAGCTGTTTGCGATTGCATCACTGTTCCCGCCGTCATTTTCCTCCACCGCTCCCGCCATCCCGCCGGCTGAACATTGTCGATCCATGGCCGCAAGTGAATAATAGTAGTCGGGAGGAACCGGCACTGTTCCCGATAATGCGGCGGCAGGAAGGGCATTCATCAAGTTTCGCAGCACTTCGAGCGCCCGATAGGCTAAATTCACTTGCTCGCCACAACGCTCCAACTCTCCGGCTCTCATGCGGTCAAGAAACGACTCGCTGCGATGCGCGTAAGTGGTTACGACTGAGATGCCGAGAAAACCGGCAATCCCTTTGATGGTGTGAAACGCCCGGAATACCTCGTCGAGCGCTTCGGTGTTACCCGCATTAAATCCAAGAGAATGCAGTGCCGTCTCGGCGGCACGCAGCCGACTTTGTGACTCTTCGATGAAATCGTCAAAGAGTTCTCCGTCGAAGTCGGTGGGCAGGCGGGATTCGCGCACGACGGCACGATTCTGGTTGCCGCAATGGTCACGCATTTCGTCGAAAATTCGCTGAAGCCCGGCAAGCAACCGGCTTATCTCGGTTTCGTTCGAGAGCAGGCTATCGATCAATCGCGCCGCGTCCATCGCAAGGTCACGGAGAGCATCCCGAGGATCGAGTTGTTCGATCACTACGTCAAGCCGACGGCGCAACGCGAAGGCCGAAGCGGGAAGCTGCATCGGTAACCGCAGGCTATCCGTTTTCAGTTGATCGATTTGAGATTCCAGATCAGGATGGTTCATTCGTCGTTACGGAGGAGGCAATGAATATGAACTACGATTATCACAATGGGATTCCATTCGCTCCCATCCGGATTCGCAAATCTCACGCCATGGCCTCACACACACGCGGCATCTATTCGACACGCTCGTTCACGTATGAATACCCCGGGCGCACAGGAAGGGTCTACTGCCCTTATCAGCACGACTGAGTAGAAGTCGCGCCAGTGAATTCAGACACAGCATACAGCCAAGAGTCAAGAAGTAGTGGCATATCAGTTGCTCACTAGAGTTGAGCACCGGAATGGCCGTGCGGGAGTTTGATTCCGGTCATCCTGGATCCGGGCTCCGCTTATCTCAACAGCAATGAGGTTGTCAAACCCAAACGTTTTAGACTTCATGCGCGTTTTTACAATCAGGAATGCGGGCAATATTGTCCCGCCTATCACATGAGCAAGAAGAAAATACTCGTCGTCGACGATGAAGCTGTCATACGCAACGTGCTCGATGAGGCGTTGACGATACGCGGATATGAGGTGGTTCAGGCGGAGGACGGAGTGGCTGGCTTTGAGGTCTTTCAAAACCAGTCACCTGACCTGGTCATTAGTGATATTTACATGCCGCGAATGAACGGAATCCACCTGTTGCGCGCAATCCGACGGGAACAACCGTCCGCCCGCGTCGTGCTCGTCACAAGCTATGCCCACTTCCGCCAATTGACGGAGGATGCGAAGAGCCACCCGAATGGATTTTTTGAGAAGCCTTTCATGCTGACAACGTTGATCAATCAAGTCGAGCAATTAATCGGCGCGCCATAGCAATTTATTCTCCTGCCGAACTTCTGAAAACAAAAGAGGCTGTCCCGAAGACCGGAACAGCCTCTTCACATGGGTGGCCTGTTTGTTAGGGAAAGAACTGAATGTCCACGACACCGTTAACGTGACGGTCGGGTTCGCTGAAGATAATTTCCTCGGGAACGTCGTAATTGGACGCCGGATCAACATTGAAATGGCACAGGTGACAGCGCCGCTCCACGGGATGGCCCGGCGAAGCCGGTGGTACTGAATGGCAGGACTGACAGACATTCAGTTGCATTCCCACCCATTGCACGGCCACAATCGGATCTCCACCACGGGCATCGGAGTGACAGTAAGTTGCGCAGGTTCCATTCCCGCTGAATTCACTGCCCAAATGCTCGTACGATGTCGGGTAAGGCGGCCGTGATGCGATCTCGGACTGAGCAAACGAGACATCGGCCGGAAGCGGACCGATATGACTCAGATTGTTCACCGCCGCATGGCACTCCGTGCAGGCGTATCCCTTGGCAACTACATGCAACTCATGTGCGCCGTAACTCCCTGGCGGCATTCCTCGCAGCACTCCTGCGTCTTGTGTGGGGGGGGTGCCGTGACATGTGGTGCACGCTGCGGGGCCGCTTGGTTGAACGTGGCACTCCAGACACGAGCTGCGACTGCGACCGCCGCTGAAGTCTATGCCGTGGCAGCTTTGACAATTACCAAGACTCCAGCCCGCTGCTGCAATGGATGTCGCGTGGGCAACCGGCTCGCCATCCGAGAATGCGGGGTGCGGATAGTTGTTGTGGCAATCATAACATCCCACGCCGCTGCTTCCACCCATGAAGTCGTTGCCGTGACAGGTTGCACACGAGCGGCTGCTTGTGTTCAATGCCTGAAGGCCGTGAAATCCGTCACTCTCGGGATAGCTCCAGTCAACCGGGTGGGTGGCATATGAATCCGTCGCGCGATCCTCGCTACACGAGACCAGCAGCCACAGTACGAGTGACAAGGACACGCACAGGATTGCGAATGGAATCCGGTGTTCGCGATTGCCGTATTTGCTATTGTGCGCATTAGTGTTCATCTTTTACCTCACATGGCAGGTTGCGCACACCGGCTCGCGTCCGGGGCTGTCGTGACAAGACATGCAGCTTTCCAGATCGAATTCCGCCGCCTCTCCGTGAGCGCCACCTGAAGCTGAAACCCAACCCGGGCGGAAGTGATCCGCGGGCAGCACATTCATGCTGACGTGGCAATCAGCGCAGAAGCTACGTTGCTCGTGACAGGTTGCGCAGCGCGTGTCCGAAAGGTGTGCATCCTGGCCGTGACGGAAGAGGTAATTTCTGGGATGCGGCGTCAGCACCGCATCGCCTTGATGACAGGCCTGGCAATCCAGATCACTGCCTGAAGTGTGGCACATTGCGCAATTTGCGGTCATATCCGCATCGGCAAGTCCATGTCTGTGCACCCAGTCCGCCCCATGGTCGCTCGGCCTCAACTCGGCGATCGCGACATGACAGACCATGCACTCATCTTTCACGGCATGATCCGCATGACAGCTCATGCACTCTGCCATGTGCGGCGCATGGAGCTGCTTTCCCGCCGTCAGCGGCTCATCAAGTCCGCTGTGACAGGATTCACACGCAATGTTTACTCCGGCGTGCTTTGCATGACTGAACTTGGCGCTGAACTGGGTGATCGGTTCATACTTGCGCGGTGTGCTTTCGAGGTGGCACGTGGCGCACTCGTTGGCACTTTCCACTTCATGGCAGGACGCACACTGCGCATGACCAGGCAGCAGATTGTCGCCACCCGTAGGGCTTGCAGCGGCGCCGACATGACAATCTTCGCACTTCAAGTCCGCATTCTCCGCGTGGAAGTTGTGGCTGAATTTCAATCCGCGCCGCTCGGCAAAAGTCGCGGTTTTGCCGCCACGCTCCGCAAAGGATGCGGTCGCAACAACGATCAGTACCAGGAGGGCCGCACCGGTGAAGATCAACCGACGCATATTGGGTTGTTTCATTTCGTTTCTCCTACCGCGTCACAGTGAATTGAGACGATAACGAAACCAATACGCGCCAGTCTTCCGAACGATGACTGTTTTTCAAGTGTTCTCCGCGCAGTCCCGCCGAGAAAGAGCGGATCGGAGTGAAGCTCGCTCCCAGCCATTCCGACTGGGATTCCGTGTTTGGCCGAATCTCTGAATTCGAGCCTCGCGAATAGTCGAATCCCGCCATCAGCGTCAAGCACGGAGTCACCGACTTAACGGCCTGTGCGTAGAAACCGTCCATATCCCCTTCTCCGGCGGAGAGCCAGTGCGTGTATCCGATTTCCGCCTCCGGGACTCCGATTCCGATTCTTGTCTTGTACAGCACATCGTCTTCGGCGAATACGGTAATACCGGAACCCGAGACATACACCGAACTGCAGCTTGTCCATTTCGCGGTTACCCTTGCGGATGTCGTACTCGCATCTTCGAGGAATGTCGCGAAAAACGAGTCTTCAAATATCCTCGGAGCGTGGTTGCGCAAGATGGCGGAAAACCGGAGATGCTCTTGCGCGTCCCACACGGCCGCCAGTTCGCCCGTCTCGATGCGCGACTGCTCCAGATTCACGTGCAGTCTCGCGCGCATGGAAAGGGAGCGTTGCGGCTGACAGACATAATCCAGCCCGGCGCCCTGAAATAACACATCTCCACTCTTAGCAACGTAGAAATAGGACAGGCCAAGTTGTCGCGTGCCAAACTTGTATTTGATATTCAGCCCTGCGGCGGCGCCTTCATTCGGAATGGACTCATCCAAACTTATAGACTGCGGCAGTCGCGAACCGCCGTAGGCTACGAGACTCCATTTCGATTTCGGCATGTAGCGTGCCCAGAGTCCGGCCACATTGCCACGTCCAATACCTTCGCTTAACCACTGTTGCCCCGCTTTCACCTCCCACTTGCCTCGGTGGGGTGCGTAGATCAGCAACGCGCGGTGGACGCGAACCGCCTCGCTTTCTCCGCTGCCGTTTCTGAAATCTGCAAATCCGCGGAGCGCCGTTTCGACGGAAAAATTGCTTTGAGCAATCTGTCTGATATTCAGCGACAACAGCGGTACGAATTGCACGTGATCGACCGTGTCATCGCGAAAGTACGACCAGACGGCGACACGACCCGAAATCGTTGTAGCCATCGCCGCACTCGATATGGCCAGCAGGGCGACTACAAGCCCCGGCCAGACTCGACGTCTTGCGGGCCGATTTGGAGGAGAAGCCATTGTGTGGATGGTTTAAACAGAGTAGTGGCGGCGAGAGAATCCCGCCGCCACCACAAATTGAGGGTTAGTCTTCTCGGCGCGGGCCGCAGGCCTGAAAGTCGTTTACCGTCAGGTAGTCAATCGCGTTGCGCAACAGCGAATTTGCATAAGTGAAGTTGTGCACGCCGTGGCTGCCTTCGTTGTTCACGAAATACCACGCATACCCGGCTTCACGCTGCGGACGTGTCCAGTTCAGCGTGTCAAACGGCAGGAAATTTCCTTCACCATTAGTCGGAAGCAGGTCATGAAGGGCAGTCATCAAGCTGTCGATTGTGGTCCGCCGCCCATGATAATCGAAGTTGTCAGGCGTGGCGTGGCAGGTGTTGCAAGCGCGCACATCCGGGCGGAAGTCGTGGCCGTGATACGGTCCGCCTTCTTCGCCGAAGGGGATCACGTAGATGTGACACTTGACACACATGTCTTCCAAAGTGCTGCCCGCAATGTTCACCTCGGGCTGGTGTTCCGACAACCTTTCATAGGTAAAGCCGGGAATCTCATAGGAGCCGTACCCGGCGAGCATATCGGCCTGCGGACTCTCATGCGGACCGGGGCGCTGGGTACCGTTGTTGATCTGGCCGTTGATGTTGTTTTCATCTCGGCGGGCGTGGTGGCACTGACCGCAAAGCTGGCCCTTGCCCCAATTCGAGATTTCAAAGCCATCGGGGAAGTCCGGGCCGCCGTAAATGATTTCAAATGCAGTGAGGCCGCGCAGGTAGGACTCGTTGTCGTGACTGTGCACATCATGGCAAGTCGCGCAGGTGATCTCCCACGGTTCGTCAGGTAATGCCCGTCCGGCCCACTCGGGGTCATGCAACGCGATGAATCCCTCGGAGATGTGACATCCCTGGCAGCTCGAACGATTGAACTCGGTGAGGAATTCTTCGTGGCCACCTGCGACTTCAATGGCCTGACCGTGTCCGGAGGTGTTATACTCCTCGTTTTGGCTGTGGCAGCGATCACAAGTTTGTCCGCGCAACGCGCCTTCTATCTCCGGGCTGTGCGAGGCGAAAGTCGGCCCCATCGGACCGTGACAAGCTTCGCAGTGAACGCTGCGCAACTCAGGAATCGGATTCTGATCGTAGCCGCCGTTGTCGAGTCCGACTTGAGTCACATTGCCGCCAAAGTCAACCAGATTGTCGAATCCGGTGGTGTGGCACTGGATGCAATAGGGATTCGTCTCGACTCCGTCATCCACAAGCGTTTGCCAAGCCTCAGCATGGTTGGTTCCGTGCCAGCCTTCAACCGTCGCCTCATGGCAATGGCCGCAGCGATTGGCATTGTCGCCAAGATAACTGGGGAACACGGAAGGAACATAGACGTTCACACCGACAATTGCGTGTCCCGTGGTCGAGCCGTCTTCGTCTGTGACTACGACCGTGATATCGTACAGGCCAAGTTCAGCAGGAGCGGTCCAGTTGGTCACTGCTGCATTCGTCGAAGCCAAGGTCCCGCTGGTCGCGCTCCACGCATAGGTCATCGGGTCGCCATTTGGATCATTGGCGATCACAAACAGAACCGTGCTCTCTCCCGAGCCTATTGAATCCGGAGCGGCTACCACAGCCGTGATGATCGGAGGACTGTTCGGATTCAGTCCCGCTGGTCCTGCCGGACCTTGATCACCCTCGCAGCCCCAAAAAGCCAGGCCCAGCAATGCAAGACCTGAAATCAGAAACAGATTCCGCCGTTCGAAGATGGATTTCATAACGCACTCCTTTGTGCGAGGTCCCGCCCGGTGTTGAACTCTCGGGCAGATCTATTGAGATATGGACGGCCGTCCGGAGCGAATTGCTCCCCGGCTGATTACCAATGGTGAGTTGTTCGTTACTCACATCGCATAAACTGCGCCAGAACGTGACAAATTTCACATGGGCATCTGTGGCTTCGTCAGGTGATGCTCAAGTTTACGCAACACAGAATTGTAGACAAAGTTTATCCGATTCGGCATGGTCGGACTTTGTGCGCTTAGGGGCTCGCGAAATAGGCAAAATCACCCACGCCGTGGCTTGCAAAATCCAACCGGATGCCGTGCATTGCAGAGCTTTCGCGTCGAATTGCGCATACAGACCGCCAGAGACCGGTTCGAGGGCTAACCGGAGCAAAAGAGCAGACGGGTGATTCCCCCATCTGCTCTGCCGGCAATAGAGTCTGTATTCCGCGTCCAGTGATCGGCTAAGTTGGGTCTCATTCAGGAATACCCGGTTGTCCCACCACGCCCACGACTGCTATAGAATATAACTAAAACCTTGCTATAGCGCAATAGTCGAGGTCACTTTTCGTGCCTTATTCTTGAATTGTCCCTTTCCTGCGGCGAACTCGAGCGAAGCGGTCTAATTAATGTCAAACATGAAACGGGCCCTCGGTGAGAGGGCCCGTAAGTATTGCCGACGAAGCTGAGATATTGGATTAGGCGGTCAACTTGTGGATGCAGTCCACGGGGCAAACGTCGACACACTGCGGAGTGTCGAAATGACCGATACATTCAACACAGAGGTTTGCGTCGATCACGAAGATTTCCGGTCCTTCTGTAATCGCCTTCACCGGACAGACCGGCTCGCACGCCCCGCAATTAATGCAGGTCTCGTCAATGTTCATTGCCATAGTTTGGGTTCTCCTCGAATGAGTATGTTGATTCTATTTGTTTGAGAGTTGGTTGCAACTAAACAACGGGCCGGAAGCTCTGCAACGCCTTCATGTAATTCGCGCGCTCGAAGGCAGCCGGCTCGGCAACCGCACCTTGACTCATCGTTCCGCGCAAGCTGGTGACGGACTCGTACGAGTGGTCGGTCATCCATTGCTTCATCTCGTCCAGTACCTTCTGAAAATAACCCGGTCCATTCTTGAGCAGCGCCGAACAGAGCATGACGACATCGGCCCCGGTCATCAGGAGTTTCAGAGCATCCTGCCCGGTATAGACACCGGAGGTCGCCGCAAGACTGCAGCCAAGTTTGCCGTAGAGAATTGCGATCCAGCGCAGTGGAAGGCGAATATGCGCCGAGGTGCTAAGTTCCACGCTTGGCAGTACTTCTAAGTTCTCCAGGTCGATGTCCGGCTGATAGAAACGATTGAACAAGACGAGACCATCAGCACCGGCGATATCGCAGCGTCTTGCCATTGCGGCAAAACAACTGAAATAGGGGCTGAGCTTCACCGCCACCGGAATGCGTACTTCGGCTTTGACCGCTTCGAGCACCTCAATGTAACTGGATTCAATGGAATCACTTGTCGCGAACAGGTCTGTAGCCAGATAGTAGATATTGAGTTCGATGGCACTCGCGCCGGCCTCTTCGAAGATGCGGGCGTAACGCACCCAACCACCGGTCGAAAATCCGTTGAGACTGGCAATCACCGGGACATGAACCGCCGATCGTGCGTTCAGGATTAATGTAACATATTCCTCGGGCCCAAACAAGTACTTGTCGGGCTCCGGGAAATAGGTCAACGCCTCCGCAAAGGACTCGGTACCCTGCGTGGTTGCGTACATAAGTTCGAGGGCTTCGTGCTCGAGCTGCTCTTCAAACATGGATGGCAACACAATGGCCGCTGCGCCACCATCTTCCAACCGCCGTATTCCGTCAAGATTGGCGGCCAGCGGTGAAGCGGATGCAACAAGCGGATGCTTAAGCGACAGTCCAAGATAACGTGTGGACAGATCCATGTTTAGCTCTCCTTAGGGTGACCGTTTGACTCGACAGGGAGTGCGGCAAGCCGCTCGTAGTGGCGCCACCGTTCCAGAGTGTCCTGCTCGGCACGCTTCATCAACGCTTCGGCGGCAGCAGGATTGCTCTTTGTCAGCATCTTGAACCGGGTCTCGGAATAGGCCCACTCCCGGACCGGGATTTTGGGCGGCTTGGAGTCCAGTTCGAGTGGATTCAAGCCCTCCGTCGGCCTTTCCGGATGGTAGCGGAATAGCGGCCAGGCGGCACACTCGACCACCCGTTTTTGATTCACCAGCCCTTTACTCATATCGATCCCATGAGCAATGCAGTGCGAGTAAGCCACAATGATCGACGGGCCGTCATAGGCCTCGGCCTCAGTAAACGCTCGAATGGTCTGCAAGTCGTTCGCACCGAAGGCGACCTGTGCGACGTACACATTCCCATAGTTCATTGCCATCATCGCCAGGTCTTTGCGGGGCACGGGCTTGCCGCCAAAGGCGAACTTCGCCACCGCTCCGAGCGGTGTTGCCTTGGAGCATTGTCCTCCGGTATTGGAGTACACGCCGGTGTCCAGTACAAGTACATTCACATCCCGACCCGTTGACAGCACATGATCCAATCCACCAAATCCAATATCATAGGCCCAGCCATCGCCGCCGACGATCCAGATTGAGTGGCGGACCAGCGAGTCGGCCACGGCAAGCAGGCTCTTGGCGGCCGGATCGGCGCTGCCCGCGAGTCGCTTTTTCATTTCTTCGACACGCAGTCGCTGAGCCTTGATTTCGCTCTCATTGGTCTGCGGCGCATTCAACAACTCCTTGACCAGCACATCGCCAAGCTTGCCTGCGTAGCGCGTGAGGAGACCTTGGGCGATTTCGCGCTGCTGGTCCATGGATACACGGAAACCGAGCCCGAATTCCGCATTATCTTCAAACAACGAATTCGCCCACGCCGGTCCGCGACCGTCGCGGTTAACTGAATAGGGCGTGGTCGGCAAATTTGCTCCGTAGATGGAGGAGCAGCCCGTGGCATTTGCGACGAGGAGTCGGTCGCCGAAAAGCTGGGTCAATAACTTGATGTATGGCGTCTCACCGCAGCCGGAGCAGGCGCCCGAGAACTCGAAGAGCGGTTCGAGCAGCTGAACTCCTTTCACGGTATTAACGCGCAACGCCTCGCGCTCGACCCAGGGCAATTCAACAAAGTAATCCCAGTTGGTCCGCTCCTGTTCGAGAATCGGCGCCTGTTGGGCAAGATTAATCGCCTTGAGTCTCGGCTCTCGCTTGTTCTTTGCAGGGCAAACATCAATGCAGAGCCCGCAACCCGTACAATCTTCGGGGGCGACCTGCAACACATACTGCGGATCGGAAAGCGGCAAATCTGTTCCGCCGTACTTCATCCATTTGAATCCCGACGGTGCGTCGGCCAGACGCGAGGATTCGACGACCTTTGCTCGAATCGCGGCATGCGGGCACACAAGTACACACTTGTTACACTGAATACAGACGGCCGGATCCCATACCGGCACCTCAAGCGAAATGTTCCGCTTCTCCCAGATAGCCGTGCTCAGCGGAAAGGTCCCGTCCACCGAAAATGCGGAGACGGGCAGCGAATCGCCCTGGCCTTCGATAATTCGGGCGAGCACGTCTTTCACAAAGGCGGGCGCCTTGGGTGAGACGGTAGCGGCGCGCCTTCGTGTCGCGGTGATGCGACTCGGTGTTGGCATCTCATGGAGATTTTCCAGAGTCCGGTCGACCGCGGCGTTGTTCATCTCGACAATCTGCTGGCCCTTCTTCTCGTACGATTTCTGGATCGTCCGTTTGATCGCGGCAATGGCCTGATCTCCGGGAAGAACGCCGCTAATCGCAAAGAAACAGGTCTGCATGATCGTATTGATGCGATTGCCCATTTTCGTCTCGGCGGCAACCTTATATGCATCGATGCAATAGACTTTGATCTTCTTCTTGAAGACCTGCTCCTGAACCTCGAGCGGCAGCGAATCCCAGACTTCATTCGCCGGCACCGAGGTATTCAGCAGAAAGACGGCACCGGGCATGGCATCGGAGAGCATCTCGTATTTGTCCAGGAACACCGTCTGATGGCAAGCCACAAAATTCGCACGGTTTACGAGGTAGGCAGAGCGTATCGGCGCCTCGCCAAAGCGCAGGTGAGAGACGGTAACCGCACCCGATTTCTTCGAGTCGTAAACAAAGTAGCCCTGGGCGTACAGGTCGGTCTCGTCACCGATAATCTTGATGGAATTTTTGTTCGCTCCGACTGTACCGTCGGCACCGAGCCCGTAGAATTTCGCGCGGAATACGTCGTCCGGCTCGATCGATACCTGCGGATCATAGGGCAGGCTGGTCTTTGTCACATCGTCTTCAATGCCAACCGTGAAGCGGTTCTTGGGTTCCGGCAGCTCCAGTTCTCTGAACACACCGAGTACCATGGCCGGAGTGAATTCCTTGGAGGAGAGACCATATCTGCCCCCGACCACACGCGGCAGCGTATGCCAGGCGTGGCCGTCCGTCATCGCCTCCATAACCGACGAAACGACATTATGATACAGCGGCTCGCCGGATGCACCGGGTTCCTTGGTGCGGTCGAGCACGGCAATCTTCTTGACACTTCGCGGCAGCGCAGTGACAAAGTGCATGACCGACCACGGTCGGAACAAACGAACTTTCAAGACTCCCACCCGCTGCCCGCGTGCATTGAGATAGTCGACCGTCTCCTGTACCGTATCGCAACCCGAGCCCATGATTACGATAACGCGCTCGGCGTTCGGCGATCCGTAGTATTCAAAAGGAAGATAGCGCCGGCCCGTACGGGCGGCGAACTTCTCCATGACTTCAT
>CAZGVT010000011.1:0-4401 GCA_964529255.1 uncultured Alphaproteobacteria bacterium
TCATCTTGATCGTGGTGTATTCCGTAAATAATTGTTTAATAACATATTAATGCAAACGGTGGGCCCACATCCAAGGTCGGTTTCCGGTGACGCTCCCTTGCGGATGAGGGTCGAAATCCGTATCTTTTAAGCTTGTTCAGCTTTACGGCCACTTCTTCGATGGGTCCGGACGCCTCTTCAGCCGAAATTATTAAAGCGAATCTCGAATTCGTTCGGGCTCGTACGCGAGATTCGTGTATACGATCCGGGAGATCGATTGAACAGGTAACCCTCATTGCCGTCACAAAGGGAAAGCCCCTGGAGATTGTGCGCAAAGCCTATGCCCTTGGACTCCGCGAATTCGGCGAGAATAGGGTACAGGAAGCTGCTGAAAAAATAGGGACTTCTACAGCGCTTCAAGAGATGCCGGAGCTGAGGGTTCACATGGTCGGACATCTTCAGTCCAATAAGGTACGCAAATTAGCGACATTCTGTGCATCGGTAGACAGCGTTGACTCCATAGAACTGGCAACGAAACTGAATATGGTCGTAAAGGAAACCGGTCGGACGATGCGAGTCCTCGTCGAGGTAAACAGCAGTGGCGAGTCACAGAAATTCGGGGTCCTACTTTCGGAAGCCAAGGCGCTCGTCGAACAATTACTGCACTTTTCAAACCTGCATGTTGCCGGACTGATGACCGTAGGACCGAATACACCCGACCCCTTCGTAGTCCGCGAGAGTTTTCAAAGAGTTCGAACCCAGTTCGAGCAGATCAAACAATACCTGGATCCGCCCCACTGGTCCGTGATCTCGATGGGCATGTCCGGTGACTATCAGATCGCGATCGAAGAAGGCGCGACCGAAATCCGGCTGGGGACCGCATTGTTCGGAGTAAGAAACTAATGCCACTTTCACCGCTCGATGTCTCGCGGCACGAGTTCAGCAAGGTCATGCGCGGCTATGATCCCGCCGAAGTCCACGCGTTTTTGGAACGATTGGCGGATGAGCTGTTCCAACTGCAATCGCAAAATTTGAAGCTCGCTGAAGACGTCAAAAATTGCGATTCCAAGTTGGACGCTTACAGAGCACTGGAGCAGAGTCTGCGCGATTCGTTGGTTGCTTCGCAAGAAGGACAGCGCTCGCTTCGCGAACAAATGGAAACCGAACGGGAGCAAATACTCCGCGAGGCGCGTCTAACCGGGGATGAGATCCGGCTTGAGGCTGAGCGTGATGTGCTCAGAACCCGGCAGGAGCTGCGTGAACTTGTACTGCATAAAGAAGCGTATATCAAACGGCTTCGCTTCTTGCTACGCAACCACGCCGAGCTGCTCGACTTACTCGAAGAGGCAAATCCGGAACTTGAGCAAAATGCAGATCACCCAACAGCTCACTGAAACCGTCGGATCGCTGAAGCCAAAGCTGAAAGTAAGTCCCGAGATCGGCATTATCCTCGGTACCGGGCTTGGCGGCTTGGCCAAGGAGATTGAGAGTGACCTCGTCATTCCGTATGAGGAGATTCCGCACTTCGTCTATTCAACCGTCGAGGGTCACGCTGGTAAACTGCATTTCGGTAAACTGGGCGGAAAGCAGGTCATGGCGATGCAGGGGCGGTTCCACTACTACGAGGGCTATACGATGAAGCAGATTACCTATCCCGTGAGAGTGATGAAGGCTCTCGGGGTAAAGGTAATGCTGGTCTCGAATGCCTGCGGATGTATGAACCCGCTGTATCGAGCCGGCGATCTGATGATCATGGATGATCATATCAACTTGCTCGGAGATAATCCGTTGATCGGACCGAATCATGATGACTTGGGGCCGCGCTTTCCGGACATGAGCGAGCCGTACTCGAAGCGATTGATTTCTCTGGCGGAGAAGATTGCGATGGAATTGGGGATCAAGGTGCAGCGCGGAACCTACGTCGCGGTATCAGGGCCGAATCTGGAGACGCGCGCGGAGTACCGTTTTTTGCGCACCATCGGCGCGGACGTGGTGGGGATGTCCACGGTGCCGGAGATCATTGTGGCAAGACATGCCGGTCTGGAGTGTTTCGGCATGTCCATCGTTACTGACGAAGGTTTTGCCGACTGCTTGAAGCCCGCCGACATTCCGCAGATTTACAAGAATGCGGCGGAAGCCGAGCCCAAAATGACGAAGATCATGAAGGGGTTGATTGAGAGGGTGTGAGACCCTAAGTTGAACAGTTAGTCGTATCATTTAGCGCGACGGAGGTTCTGTCATGTGTGCAGTATCAAGGTTGTCGCGGGGACGAAATGTCCTGATTCTATTGGTTCTTTGTCATAGTGTATCGCCGGCGCAGGAGTTTCCGCTCACTCTGGCAGCCGAAGTGCAATTGCCCGGCGACGGTCCGTGGGACCTGCAGCACTGGATGGATGATTCGACGTACGGGTGGGCGCAGATACTGAATTACGGGGACGTGCATTTTGTGCCGAGGTTGCATAGCCCAACCCAAGTTCACTCCATCCTGCTTGGCGATTCAATTTACGGATTTCGGTCACCGGACCTGCCCCCTATCTGTGTTGCCCTTGCGCGAGACGAGAGTTGGCCGACACAGCCTATAGTCGTTGCAGGTGTGCTGGACAATACAGGTTCGCAAGTTGACCTGGTCGTCGTTACGCGTGATGTTTTGACCGGAGTCAGGCTCGGACACGATAGCATGAGAATGTGGGAAGTTACCGGTTGGTGGGGCCGGACCAATGAATTGCGACAGTTTTCTGTCTGGCCACCTGTTCCGTTCACGAGTGCCTACCTGTTGCTCGTTACAGTCATTGAGGGCTGGTATGACGGTGCAGGATATGAATCCTGGGACAACTACGGACATGCAGGACTCTCGACGATGCACGAGCACATGTCGGTTTGGTCCGCCAATTCAAGTTCTGTTTCATTGTTTTCTCGCTACGACGGGATTGACCTTGCATTTACAACCTACTTAAGTCAGCGCGAGTACAGCGAGACTCTACTTTGGCCAAACTGCCAGTCGTGGAACGCCGTGGTGCGCTACGGCTCAGTCTCGATAGTCGAACAAACATCTTTCCTGGCCACGCCATGCTCAGCGTACGTGGAAGTACCGAGTTGCGATGAATTTGACTTGCCTCGGCCCTGCAATTTTCAATTGCCATCAATTGCGCAACAAGATTCATCCGGCGTCCAGCGCATGATGGCTGGGAGAGCGTGCATCGCCGTGCCGTCAGGGGATACCTTGTGGTACGATCCAAACCATGCGTTTATGTATTCAGCAGTTTTACAGGGAAGTCCTGATGAGAGGCTCTTGCAATGGCGACAGGTGGCTGGGGGGGCCGGATTCGCAGTATTTGACGCCTCAACCAATGACTTGCTTGGCGAAACCACACCGCTGTTGGGTGTCCCGAGGTACACGATCAAACTCCCAAATCGTGTTGTCGAGATTGTTACATTTGACAATTTGACCCGCACCGTCCGCGTCTACAAGCCGTTGATTTCCGTTGAGCAACTGATTGTGAACTACTTCCCGCAGCAGGAAATGGTGGAGTTGAGCTGGCAGCCGACGAGATACGCGTATCGCTATCGAGTTTACACGTGGACGTATTCAGAAGAATTCGCGGAGTTGGCGGCAGCCGTCTATCCGCCGGCTTACACGGCGTCATTCGCGGTATCGGCACCTGATGTGAAGCGATTTTACAAGGTAGTCGCTGACTACTGAGCGTCCCATGGAAACCCGCGAACCCCGCATCCCCATTGACCGCGCGCAGATCGAAGTCTTCTGCAAGAAGTGGAAGATCGTCGAGTTGTCGTTCTTCGGCTCGGTGCTAAGAGATGATTTCGGTCCGGAGAGCGACGTGGATGTGTTAGTGAACTTTGAACCGCATCCGGGGTGGACACTCTTTGATTGGGTGGTAATGGCAGAAGAACTTGAAGGAATTCTTGGCCGCAGGGTGGATATCGCCACTCGGAGGAGCATTGAGTCGAGCGAAAACTATCTTCTGCGTCGCGCGATCCTTCAATCCACGAGGCAAATCTATGCCGCGTGACGAGACGTACGTCCTGCACATTCTGCTCTCGGCGCGACGTGTCGTTGCCTACACCGTCGGCGTCGCGTGGGAGCAGTTCATGGCCGAGGGCGAGAAACAGGATTCCGTGCTCCATCGTCTTAGCTATATCGGCGAGATCAGCAAGCGGATCTCGTCTGAGTTCAAGCAGGCTCACCCGGAAATCCCATGGAAATTAATGGCCGGTATGCGGGATCGAATCATTCATGACTACTACCAGATTGATTGGGAAGTTGTGTGGAGCACAGCAATCGAAAGCGTGCCTGAGCTTATCCGACTTGTGGAACCGCTGGTACCGCCAGAGAATTAAGGCATAGGTGCAGATGCTATCCCCCGTCCCCAATAAATTAGACCTGCCGAAACTCGATCAGGAGAT
>CAZGVT010000011.1:4411-23236 GCA_964529255.1 uncultured Alphaproteobacteria bacterium
GCGTTGTGGGAGCGCGCGCGCGTGTTCGCGCACAGCGTCGCACGCGCAGCTCCGAAGGGGGACTATGTCTTTTATGACGGGCCGCCGGGAACGAACGGCCTGCCGCACATCGGCCACATGATGCAAAGCGCGTTGAAGGATCTGTGGCCGCGATACAAGACGATGCAGGGTTACCGCGTGCTGAGGAAAGCGGGCTGGGACACGCACGGTCTGCCTATTGAACTGACGGCGGACAAAGAGCTGGGCTTCACGAGTAAGTTGCAAATCGCGGAGTACGGCGAAGCGAAATACGTAGATTATTGCCGGAGCACGGTGTTCAGGTTCAAGAAAGAGTGGGAAAATGCGATTCGCCGAATTGGTCGATTCCTGGATTTGCAGAATCCGTATGCGACATACGAACCATATTATGTCCAGAGCGACTGGTGGACGCTCAAACAGGCGTGGGATTTGGAACTTGAAGGCGAGGCTCGCGAGAAGGCGCTGAGACTCGGGCAATCCCCGCGCTACCTGTACAAAGACTTTCGGGTGATGGCCTATAGTCCGCGCACCGGAGTGACGCTCTCGAATTTTGAAGTTGCGCAGGGCTATCGGGATATTACAGACCTCACGCTCTATGTGAAATTCCGCGTGCAAGGTGTGGCGAACACCTACTTGACCGCGTGGACAACGACACCGTGGACGCTGCTGTCTAACCTTGCCGTCGCCGCCGGGCCGGAGATCGAGTACATTACGATCGAATTGCTGGAAGACGGCAACGCGGGCAGAAAGGGCGACAAACTCATTCTCGCGCACGCGCGGCATCAGGCGATTGAACCGATGCTCGGCAAACATCACATCGTCGCGCATCAAACCGGACGTGAGCTGGAGGGGATGAAATACGAGCCGCTCTTTCCGTGGTTGAATGTGGAGTCGCCGAAAGCCTGTACTGTGGTTTGCGACGAGTACGTGACCACTGAGGACGGCACAGGACTGGTACATCTTGCAAATTACGGTGAGGATGATTTTCGTATTTTGCGCAGGATGGAAATCCCGATGGTGCTGGCGGTCGATACCAACGGTATGGTTGCGGAGTTTGCAACGCCGTTCGCGGGGAGAGGATTTCGCGATGAAGGCCTTGACGTCGACATCCTCAAGAGTTTGCTCGAACGCGGTCTGCTCCTCGGGAAGGAGAAATACACTCACTCCTATCCGTTCGACTACAAGGCGGGCACTCCGCTGATGTACTTTCCGCGGCCGGCGTGGTTCATCCGCACGACCGCGCTGAAAGAGATGATGATTGAGGCCAACAAGTCGATCGGATGGCACCCGGAACACATTCGCGAAGGCCGGTTCGGCAACTGGCTGGAAAACGTGCAGGACTGGAACGTCACTCGCGAACGCTATTGGGGTTCGCCGCTTCCGGTCTGGCAAACCGACGACGGCGCCGAGTCCGTGTGCGCAGAGAGTCTCGCGCAGCTAAGAGAGTTTGCTGAACGGGCGGGCACGTCACTCGAGAGCGACTTCGATCCGCACAAACCGGCAATTGACAAGCTCGTGTTGCGCGCACCGTCAGGAAAAGAGATGCGTCGGGAAAATTATGTACTTGATAGCTGGTTCAATGCCGGTCTCATGCCGTGGGGGCAGTGGGGATACCCTGCCGAACCGGGGTCGAACAAGCTCTTCGAGTCGCAGTACCCGTGCGATTTCATTTGCGAAGGTCAAGATCAGACTCGCGGATGGTTCTATACGTTGCTGGCATGTTCCTGTCTCGTTGCGAAATCCATGCAGCGGCGGGCCGACACTTCGGAGCGACAGAAGTTCTGGAACAATCCGCGCAATTGGTCGTCCTATAGGAATGTCATCTGCACTGAGCTGGTTCTGGATTCGGGCGGCGTGAAGATGTCAAAGTCCCTCGGCAACACCGTCAACCCGATGGAGTTGTTTGAGAAGTTCGGCGCCGATCCCGTGCGATGGATGTTCTTTAAGAGCGATCCGTGGACAGCCATCCGTTTCGGCGAAGCGGAAATCAGCGAGGTCATGCGCTCGATCGTGCTTCCGCTCTGGAATTCTTATTCCTTTTTTGTTACCTATGCGACAATTGACGGCTGGTCGCCGGATGCAACCACTGTTATCGATACATCGGCGGACAAGGGCCCGGCGAATAATGCGCTACTCGATCGTTGGATCGTCTCGGAGTATTATGCGCTTGTCGAAAGAGTCACAACCTCCCTTGATGGATATGATGTCGCCCCGGCCGCGGCAGCAGTGACCGGTTTCCTTGATCTGCTCACGAACTGGTACATTCGCAGGTCGAGGCGGCGCTTCTGGAAATCGGAAAGCGATTCGGACAAGTCCGCGGCTTATTCGACGCTGTATTCGATCCTGACCGGGGTAACGCGACTTCTCGCTCCGTTCGTGCCTTTCCTGACCGAGCACATCTATCAGAATCTCGTGCGCGGATATGACACTGCTGCCCCGGTCAGTGTTCATCTTTGCGAGTATCCAGCGGGTAATGCGCAAGCCCGGGACAAAGAGCTGGAGAGACATATGGAGCATGTTTTGACGGCTGTTTCCCTTGGACGCGCGCTCCGGCAGGAGCGTAACTTGAAGGTCCGACAGCCGTTACGCGAAATGCTGTGGGTCTTTCCCGATCATGACAAAGAAGAAGATCTGGCCCCGTTTTTGCAAACCGTAGCCGACGAATTGAACGTTAAGTCGGTCACTCTCCACCACGATGACACGGAATTCGTGCATCGGTCGGCCGTTGCGAATTTTCGCGTTGTCGGAAAAAAAGTCGGGAATCGCATGAAAGAGGTGGCTGATTATCTTTCCGGACTTAAGGACGAAGAAATTCGCAATCTTGAACGCGGCGGAATTGTGAAATTCGATACTCTCGAATTTGCTCTCGAAGACATCCAAATTCGCCGAACAGAGAGAGACGGACTCGTCCTCAAATCCGATGGGTTCACGACGGTGGCATTGGATATTGCGATGGCGGACGAACTTGTTCACGAAGGTCATGCCAGAGAGATTGTTCACCACGTTCAGAATCTGCGCAAACAGTCGGGCTTCGAAATCACCGACCGCATCGCAATTCAGCTCGTAACCGAATCGGATGAACTTCGCCAGGCAATCGACGCTTTCGCCGACTATATTTGCCGGGAAACTCTGGCAAGGCATCTGGAGTTTAATACAGTTGTGACGGGAGTAGAACTGGAGTCGAACGGTCACTCGTTCCGCCTGGCAATTGTCCCGGCCGTCGATGTGCCCGCTCACTCCGCAAATGGACCCTATCAAGGAGCGGCATGACCAGCCAAAAGGCACCACCGAAAAGCAAGATGAGCAAGGCGGAGAAGGCGGCGGATAAGGCAAAGTGGCCGGCCGGAGAAAAACCTGAGTTCTATTCTCCTGAATGGAAAGAATACTTCCGCGAACTCATCATGGAAAAGCGCAGGGAGATCCTGAGAGAACTCAATTATCTGCGCGAGACGTCCATGGAAACCACTACGGATCAGTATTCCGGCGACAACTCGACTTACAGCTATCACATGGCCGACCAGGGTACGGATGCGCAGGAGCGAGAGAAGGCATTTCTTTTCGCCAGCCGCGAAGGCAAGATGTTGCAGTTGCTCGATTCGTCGCTCGAAAGAATCGAGAATGGCACGTACGGCTATTGCCAGGAGACTCAGCAGCCCATCGAATTCAGACGACTTGAAGCGATCCCGCATGCACGCCTGTGCATCACAGCCAAAAAGAAGAACGAAGAAGAGCGCAACGGCGCTGAATGAAACCGCGCCGTCCGGTGTGGATCTGGTTCGCCACCGCCGCCACACTTATTGCATTGGATCAGTACACAAAGTGGCTGGTGCGAGCGAATTTCGAGTTGGGCGGTTCAATCGCCGTCATCGGTGACGGCTTCGTGCGATTGACCTATGTTCTCAACCCGGGCGTCGCGTTCGGCTTGCCCGTGCCGTGGAAGACCCCGCTTCTAATATTCGGCTGGACCGCCGCGGTGGTTCTGGCGGTCTACTTGTTTCGCTCTGCCAGCGAGGGGAATTTGTATCGTTGGCCCGCCCTTCTCTTCTTCGCCGGCGCCGTAGGCAATTCCATTGATCGCCAGATTTTCGGAGAAGTCACGGACTTCGTCGACGTCGATTTTCCCGATTTCATCATGGAGCGCTGGCCGGTATTCAATGTCGCCGACTCTTGCGTTACGGTCGGCGTTGTCGTTCTCCTCTTTCTAATCCTGCTCGATCATCGACATTCCCGCCAAGTCGCTTCGGACGGCATCCCCGCCGGAGATTCCACACCACAGTCCCTTCCGTCTCACGACGGCAGCCGGGCAGCATCGGGTACGGATTGACCGCTACCTGCAGCAGGCGCTGCCCTCCATATCCCGACACAAAGTCCACGAGTTGATTGATTCCGGCCTCATACGGATCAACGGTCGCGTGCCAAAAAAATCGCATCGCGTCGGGCCGAATGAGACGATTGAAATTTACTTTCGCGATCAAACGCGGAAGGAGATTCGCGCGCAAGAGATCGCGCTGGACATTCTTTTTGAAGACGACTATCTTCTTGTTGTCAACAAACCCGCCGGAATGGTGACTCATCCCGCGCACGGCCACTTCGAGGGGACGCTGGTCAATGCGCTCATGTTCCACCTCGGCGAGCGAACTTTCGTTGCCGACTCGAATAAAGACGGCAAACCGGACGAAGGCAATTTTGCTTCCATCCGGCCGGGTATCGTACACCGGCTGGATAAAGGCACGTCGGGTCTGCTTGTGGTGGCAAAGAGTGAGTCCATTCATCGCAAGTTGACCGAGCAGTTCTCCGCGCGGACCGTCGAGCGCGAGTATGTTTCTCTCGTTTGGGGCAGGTTCAAAGAGACGACCGGAGAAATTTCAGCGCCGCTCGCGAGGCATCCCGGAGATCGCAAACGGTTTGCGGTCGCACGCCGTGGCGGCAAGGAGGCGATTACAACTTTCAGGATATTGGAGACATTTCGCGACACGACTCTGCTCGCGTTGAAGCTGAGGACCGGAAGAACACATCAGATTCGCGTTCACCTCGAACATCGCGGCCACCCGGTCTTCGGAGATTCAACCTACGGAGGCGGGCCGAAGAGACTGACCGCGCTCTCCGGTGCGAAACGGAAGTTCTATGAGGAGTCGATGGCGCTCTTTTCGGAGTTCGCTTTGCACGCCCGCACGCTTGGCTTTGTGCATCCTGTCACAAAGAAAACTCTGTTTTTCACGCGAGAAGTGCCCTCGTATTTTGCCAAACTGTTGATTTTATTGCGTCAAGATGCCGAGAAAAGCCTTGACATTGGTTGACAAAAAGCATATATTTGTGAGTTTTCCGCGAATTCTAAACCGTAGGCTGGACAGCAAAACGCGCTATGAAATCTGTTCGTAATCGAGTCATTCTGCTTCTCGCCGTCATCGCGGTGGGTGCCTGGTATCTCTACCCGACATTCCGCTACGAGGAGCTCTCCCAGCAAGAAATCACGCGACTGACAGAACTGTCGGAGCTGACGGGGCTATCTCTGGCTCGACTGGGAACCGATGTGTATCGCGATGATGTCGATCTTGCGGGCGAAATCGCCCTACTCAGTGTCGACACGCTCAGGAAAGCCGAGGCAATTGAAATGCTCAACGAGATTCGAGGTCCGTTCGCCGAAGATCTCAAGTATTATCGACCAAAGGCTATAAAGCGCGGTCTCGACCTTCAGGGTGGAATGTACCTGGTCCTCGAAGTGGATCTGGTTCAGATGCTCGAGAATTCCGCCAAAGGAAAAGACGAAGTTTTCGACCGCATCATGAGGGATGTGCGCAAAGTGGCGGCCGATGCCAGTGTCGATGTCCTTGAAACGCTGCGGGCTGTGGCCGTCAGGGAAAAAGCATCCCTCAGCCGGTATTGGGGTGAGCCGGGGCAGACCGACGATGCCATAATCTCGGAACTCTCCGCTCAGGCGGAGGACGCCGTGGATCGCTCGCTGGAGATCCTGCGCAATCGTATCGACCAGTTTGGCGTCAGCGAGCCATCGATTTCGAAGATGGGCACCCGACGGATCGCGCTTGAGCTTCCCGGAGTCAAAGATCCAATTCGCGCCCGCGAGCTTGTGGGCCGCACGGCGCTGCTTGAGTTCAAGATTCTCGTCGAGGCAGAGCGCGCGCGGGATATTCTCACTCGTATCGATGAGGCGGCCTTGAATCAGAAGCAGGGTATCACGGCGCAGGATACGTCTTTGGCGACCGCCGCTTCAGACACAGCGAAGATCCCGGCGGATACCGGCAAACCGGCGAGCGTGGATACGTCGAAACTGGTGACCGATACGTCCAAGACCGATACCGGCGTTGCCAAAGTCGAAGATCTATTCTCCGAAACGTCCACCGACACAACCGATACATCCGCCGCCGATCATCCGTTTCTCTCCTTGCTTGTGGGCGGTTCTTCGGATATTCTGGTCACGAACGAGAACAAGAGCGCGGTGACGCGCATCCTTGCCAGTCGAGAGATTCAGAAGGCGCTGCCTGCGGACGTGGAATTCCACTGGTCTAACAAGGCCAAACGGTTCGGTGACGATCCGCAGGAGTATTGGTTGCTTTACCTGACGAAGAAACAATCGGAGATGACCGGCGCGACCATAGAGGACGCCAGTTCGACGATCGGCTCCGGATACGATCCCGAGCAGGCGGGCAAGCCAATTGTCAATTTGTCCTTCAATCGCGAAGGAGCGCGTTTGTTTGGTCGCGTGACCGGCGCCAATGTCGGCAAGCGACTGGCGATTGTTCTGGACGACAAGACGTATATGGCACCCAACATCCGCGACAAAATCTCCGGAGGTTCAGCCGTCATCACCGGTCTCGATGATATGGCCGAGGCCCGCGACATCGCCATTGTGTTGCGCGCCGGCGCTCTGCCTGCTCCGGTTAATCCGGTTGAGGAGCGCAATGTCGGACCGTCGCTGGGTCGAGATTCACTTGAGCACGGAAAGCTCAGTCTGATGATCTCGTTTCTGGCCGTTACCCTCTTCATGATCTGGTACTATCGCCTGTCAGGCGGGATTGCGGACCTGGCGATGTTATTGAACATCTTCCTCCTGATGGGCGTGCTGGCGATGTTTCAGTTCACGCTGACGATGCCGGGAATCGCCGGAATCATCTTGACGATTGGTATGGCCGTCGATGCGAATGTGCTCATCTTTGAGCGCATTCGGGAAGAACTCCGGCTGGGCAAGACCGTTCGCGCCGCGATTGATGCCGGATTCACCCGTGCGACAGTCACCATTTTGGATTCAAACATCACTACCGCAATTGCCGGCGTCGTGCTGCTGATTTATGGCACGGGTCCGATCAAGGGATTCGCCCTGACCTTGACCGTGGGTATTGTCATTAACCTGTTCGCCGCGATATTCCTCACCCGACTTCTGTACGATCTGATGACCACCGGGCGTCAACTCAAAACCTTGAGCGTTTAATGCCGCAGTTTTTTTCCAAAACGAACTTCAAATTCGTCGCCTACCGCTGGAAAGCGCTGGCGATTTCTTTGACAATCATCGGTGCGGGGCTTGTGGCGCTCATTATCCGTGGCCCCAATTGGTCAATCGACTTTCGCGGCGGCACGGACATTCAAGTGCGGTTCCAGCAGAATTTGTCCGACGGCGAGATTCGAGACGCACTCTCCGGACTGGACGTCGGCGAAGTCAAGACCATCGGGGGACTCGGCCAGCAGGAGGATATCCTCATCCGCTTGAAGGCCGGCGGCAGCGATCAAAATTCGCAACAACTGGTGGAGAGTCGCCTGAAAGAGAGATTTCCCGGCAATTCATTCGAAGTGCGAAATGTTCAAAATGTCGGCCCAAAAGTCGGCCGCGAGCTGCGCAATTCCGGAATTATTTCCGGCATCATCGCGATCATTCTCCTTTTGATTTACATCACCTGGAGGTTTCGCTTCGATTTCGCACTGGGCGGAGTGATTGCGCTCGTGCACAACGTCTTCATCACTCTGGCCTTCCTGTTCTTCTTCGACTACGAGCTGTCGCTGAATGTCCTTGCCGCAATGCTGACGCTTATCGGCTATTCGATCAATGACTCCGTCGTTGTGTTCGACCGCATCCGCGAGAATATGAAGAAACTGCGTCAGATGAGCATGGCCGAGTTGATAGACCTGAGCATCAACGAAACCTTGTCTCGCTCGGTTATTACCTCCGTTACCGTCTTTCTTACCGCACTCGTGCTGTTTGTCTTTGGCGGGGAAGTGCTGCGGGGCTTTTCGTTTGTGATGGTTATCGGTGTCGTTGCGGCGTCTTACGCGACCGTTTTCATTGCCGCTCCGGTTATTGTGGAACGAGCCGAGCGGGCGGCGCTGCGCGGAAAGAAAACATGATCGTGGTCGGACATGCTGCTCTTGTGCCCCGCGAGAGCGGGGCGATTTTTTTCAATCGGTGCCGACCCGCATGGTAACCTTAATTGTCGGCGCGCAATGGGGCGACGAAGGCAAGGGCAAGATCGTAGACTACCTCAGTCGCGATGCGGATATTGTCGCCAGATATCAGGGCGGAGCAAACGCGGGACACACGGTGGTTTGCAACGGCAAGAAATTTGTCCTGCACCTGCTCCCTGCCGGATTGCTCAGGCCGAACACAACCGGTGTGATAGGCGGCGGCGTCGTTATCGACCCTGTGGCACTCATCAGTGAGATTCGTGAACTTGTTTCCGCAGGGATCAGCGTCGAAGGCCGGTTGTTCGTCAGTCATCAGGCGCATCTGATCATGCCCTATCATAAACAGCTTGACCTGCTCTATGAGGCTCAATCAGACCGACCGCGCATAGGCACCACCGGGCGCGGCATCGGGCCGGCCTATGTGGACAAGGTTGCCCGGGTGGGCGTTCGGATTGTCGATCTTCTCGACCGCGAGCGCCTGCGGGAAAAGCTGCGCGCGAATATCGAGGACAAGAACCGCGTACTCGCTCGAATATACGGACGTGAAGAACTCGATGTTGAGGCGATAGTCGCCGAATATCTCGAGTTCGACAACCAGATCGACCCATATGTGAAGGATGTCTCGGCATATCTTCACGAGGCCATTCGGGACGGCAAGAAACTGATTCTTGAGGGCGCGCAAGGTACGTTGCTCGACGTCGACATGGGCACGTATCCGTACGTCACTTCGTCCAACCCCACTGCGGGCGGCGCTTGCACAGGGCTTGGGATAGGGCCGCGAAAGATCGATCGCGTGATCGGGATTATCAAGGCCTACACGACGCGAGTCGGCGAGGGTCCGTTTCCGTCCGAGTTGACCGACTCGGAAGCGCATCTCAACCTTCGCGAGCGTGGAGAAGAGTACGGTGCAACTACCGGTAGACCACGTCGCTGTGGTTGGTTCGACGGTGTCATCGCCAGATTCACGGCCAGGGTAAACAGCGTGGATTCATGGGCGATCACCAAACTCGATGTGCTCACCGGAATCGATCCGTTGCGCGTCTGTGTCGCATACGAGGATGGCGTGCGGGCCTACAAGAATCTTCCCGCGGATTCGGCTCTGCTATCGCAAGTGAGGCCGGTCTATCACGAAATGCCGGGGTGGGAGAAGGATCTCGGCGGTGTCCGCTCCTGGGCGGATCTGCCGGAAACAGCAAAGGACTATCTAAATTTCATTCAGGAGTTCACCGAGACACCGATTTCACTGATTTCGGTCGGCGTGGACCGGGAACAGACGATCGTCAGGTGAGTCGCAATCTTGCATCCGGCACGGGCAGAATGCAATTGAGGGCATAGCTCAGCAGGTAGAGCACCGCCCTTTTAAGGCGGGTGTCCCGGGTTCGAGTCCCGGTGCCCTCACGGAGCAGGCCTCTGATAACTTTCAGAGGCCGTTTTCATTTGCGGCACGTCCTTTGCCTGATTTTCCAGTATGCAGACCCAGCTGATTACACCGAAGGACGTGGTAGCGGATCGACTGATCTTCCATCCGATACCGCTGGCTACCCTTGCTCTGGATAGCGAAGCGGACTTTGAGCTGTATGTAGCCGTTCGCACACGTGGAGGGACAAGGTACATTCTCTTCAAGGGTGCGGAAATCGAACTGACCCGCGGCAAACGGAAAGAACTGGCTGAGAAAGGCGTGCACACTCTTTTCGTACTCGAGAAAGACGCGCTCAAGTACCACAGCTTCGTAGACCGCACGATCGGAAAAATGCTCGCTTCAGATCGTATTCCTGAAAAACAGAAGTCCGAAGTCTTGTATCACACAACCAGTGCAATCGTGCGCTCCACCTTCGAGCAACCCGACTCCGAATTTCTGGTCACTACCAATCAGCGGCTCGTTGGCCACTCCGTTTCCGCAATCGCCGCCGAACCGGCAATGGTGCGAACAATGGCCGCACTGTTCGCACTGGATTACTCCCTATACACTCATTCGGTGCACGTGGCGATCTTCGGGTCCGGCTTGCTGGTCGAATCCGGCTTCGGAAGTGTCGAATCCACTCGCGACATTATCATGGGTTTTTTGCTGCATGATATCGGTAAAACCCGCGTTCCTGCGCACGTGCTCAAAAAACCGGGATTTCTCTCGCCTGCGGAAGTTCGTCAGATCGAACGCCATCCCATGCACGGCGTAGAGCTGATGCAGCACCACGAGTGCATTGACCCGCTGGCGCTCGAGGTCATCCACAATCATCATGAGAAACTGAATGGCGCAGGGTATCCACGTCATCTCCCCGCTCCGCGAATATCCGAAGTGACCCGTGCCTGTGCCGTTGTTGACATCTTCGACGCGCTGACTTCCCATCGGCCATATAAACCAGCGATGACGGCTTTTGAGGCGATGCGCTACATGCACGAGCGAATGTCCGATGAACTCGATATTGAAATGATGCAGTTATTTGCGAAAAGCATTAGTCCGCGCACTAACCGGAACGACTCCATTAGTCAACACATCAAGATTCCGTGAGAGCAGCCGATAATGTGACTGAAACGTGACCGGATTCTGCCTAATCTCGACCCTCGGGGATCATGACCGCTTTCAATTCACATGCTTCAGAAAGACCCGATGACGAAAGAGAGAAGGAAAGTAGCATACTACTGCCCGAATCCAAACACGCACTTTTGCAAGGTATTCAGACCCGCATTACACACGGCTATTATGACCGCCCCCAAGTTCTAAATGAGTTGGCCAAACGGCTCGAACCCGGCGTCGGTGGAGACGAGCCGGCAACAGAAAAATGAGCATCGCGATGACGATGCTCCTTTACTATTTCAATATACCGTGCGCACCGGGTTTTCAGTGGCGAATTTCCCCCCGCAACGCCAAAACGTGCGACAGACCGGAGGTGACTGCAATTAGCGTTCTTAGCCTTCGTGTGCCCAAGTCAAGTCGATTTCCCCTGGAATCCGTCCAGGCAGATAGTTCGGACTCCGTCATGCCACCTTCCGGTCCCACCACGATCGTTTCGTGAGTTACTTCGCTGGAGATTGGAGGGAGTACCTTCCTTGATTCCATCGACGGATGAGTGACCCAAATTCTCGAATGCCCGGGTAGCAGAGCCAGCCCTTGCTCTACGCTGTCTATGCAGCGCAGTTGCGGAACTCGCGAGCGGCCGCACTGCTTCATTGCAGTGATTGCCACGCGGCGCAATCGTTCAAGCTTCTCTTCATTTAGCCGACCTTCGCAGCGCGCGAAATGCTGGAAAAATATCTCCCTCACGCCGAGCTGTGTCGCTGCGTCTACCACTTCCCGGTTTCCATCTCCCTTCAATACTCCGCAAACCAGAGTGAGGACAAACGGAAGCTCTCCCCATTCCAATTTCGACTCTGTGATATGGAGAGACTTATCTCCTCCCACGGAGCAACGATGAGCCTGGCCAACGCCGTCGCAGACCGTAACTTGATCGCCCGCGCGGACTCGCAAGACGTGAAACAGGTGGTGCGCTTCGCTATGCGGCAAGCGGATCAAACCCGCCTCTACACACTCAGGCGGCGCATAAGCGATGATGCCCCACTCTCTCGTCACCATGTCCAACCCGCCGATGCTTCGCCGGACACGATCCAGCGCGAATCCCGATCAAGCTGAAATTGTCGAACCGCCTGGCCGCGAATTGACACGTTGAATCGCGACTTTCCAAGATATCGAATGACGGCTAATGGACCGTAGTTTCGTATCTGTAAGTAGACTTCGCGCGCATCAGTACCGTCGTCTGAAAACCGCGCGTTCTCTCGCGAGTCCCACAATCCGCCGGCGCCGGTCAACCAGCGACGCCAGATTCTGCGTTCCATTATCGCCATGGCCGAGTGCGAGTGCCCGGCGTCCGTTCGCTGCTCTTCAAAACTGTCCCAGAACAGCCGCCCGAATTCCTCCACGCTAATCCCAGCGGCAAGTACCGCCGTCCAGTTTCGACTCAGCGAATAACGCGCGCTGTCACCGAGAGACAAGCGCCGATGGACGGTTGATCGCTGGCTGCGATCGTTGAGATCGAAGTCATAGTCATGGTACGTCGCGGTGAGCATGGCACGTAATGTCTGACGCAGCGAGGCAACCGGCTGATATTGCATCGTAGATCCCAACAGGAACAGACGGGTCCAGCGATTGTTGGCGCTGTAGCTGCCTCTGAGATACACAAGATGATCGAGTTGTACGGAGCTTCGAAGTTCGTAATCGAGCGCCTTACCGAAGCGCTTTGACCACTTCGTGTCAATCGTGAATTTCAACTCATCGCGGTCCTCATCATTCTCCATGCTTCTGGCATCGAGCGTGTATTTTGAGACGCCCAGCTCCAATTCAAATCGGGATCGCTGGGGGAATTCAGTGCTGCCCTTCCAGGAAATCTCCGTCTTGTTGCCTTGCAGCACGTCGCCGCGAACGGTCTGGGTAATCGTCCGCACGTCGCCGCTGAACTCGCTCGTTGAGCGTTTGTAACGGGAGGCCAATCTGAAGGAAACGACTCCTTGATTCTCTTCCAGCGCCGCTGAAAGGCTCGATTGCGTAGATTGTTCGGTTTGATCGTGAATGATCTCTGCCGCCAACTGCAATTGCACCAGCGGACTGGAGTAGTAATTCAGCTCATCCCGCAAGATCAAATCCTCGTCAACGCGGTGCGCGAGAAACAGGAGATCGCCGGTATAGACTTCACGCACAAGTCTGGAGCCATGTACCTTGAGTTCATTCGTGTTGCGCGGAGAAAACTCGCGGTAGAGTCTGTAGTCCGCAATAAAGTCCTCATTTCGGCGCTCATTCGGCGCCTCACGATTCAACTCCAGAGACAGTGACTGCAAGTAACCGCCGGCATTCCACTCCTCAATCTTGGCGTTACTCCAGAGTCCGAGCCCGCTTTCGTCGATGCCGGACCGACGATCTTCAATCAGACCCGCGCCGGCCGCAACGCCAAATCTTGTCGCCGGATTCACTTTCAACCCGCCGCCGGTGCGGACGATTTGCGTCCGGTAGGCCTCGCCACCCGATGCCGCCCGATCATCAAAGTGCTCACCCCCTGCCCCACTCCAGAATGAGACTTTGCCCGAAATCCTACGGGACATGCCGGCATACCATCGACCATCCTGTCGAATTCTGTGCTGACCGCTGCCGGGTGTCTGCCATTCGGTCTTCCAGCGCACCATGAGCGCGGGTGTCCAACCTCCTCGCGTCGCTCGCCATCCGAAGTATTCGTTTTGTTTGAGTAGTTCAGATCCCTTGTCCGTGTGGCTCGCGAGACTGTCCCGCACGGCGACATCTTGCGGGGGCTGCAAACCTGCAACGGCACTCATCGTGCAGACCAATGCGGCGACGCACACAAGAGCGAAACCCCAAAAAGAATGGGTGACGGATGTTCCCAATCCGTCACCCAAATGCGTTCGTGGCTGGAACACGGCCGGTGAGTCTGTCAGGCGGATTTTCGTTTTTTGATCGGTATCATGCGAGGCAATTCGCTACGATCCACGCAGCCCCTCGTGATCACCACTTCCCCGATATCCTTGCGGCTCGGAATGTCGAATAGTACGTCGGTCAGGCAGTCTTCCATGATCGAGCGCAACGCGCGCGCACCGGTCTTGCGGGCCTGAGCCAGAGTAATCATCTTCTCGAGGGCGTCGTCCTCGAAAGTTAACCGCACGCTTTCGATTTCGAACAACCGTGTGAATTGTTTGATGAGGGCGTTCTTGGGTTCAAGCAGAATGCGCTTCAGCGCCTCGCGCGAGAGCGGCTCCAGAGTGGACACGACGGGCAATCGGCCGATGAGTTCGGGAATGAGACCGAACTGGTGCAAATCCTCGAAGGCCACGCGATGCAGGACGCTTGGCGAGATATTTTCCTCGCTTGTGCCGACACGGTTCACGGCGAATCCCATGAGCTTGCGGTTCACACGCGTAGCGACGATCTTGTCGAGTCCCTCGAACGCTCCGCCGCAAATGAAGAGAATGTTCTTCGTGTCAATTTGAACCAGCTTTTGCTCCGGGTGCTTACGGCCACCCTGCGGCGGAAGCGAGGCAACGGTTCCCTCCAGAATTTTCAGGAGCGCCTGCTGCACCCCCTCCCCGGACACATCGCGGGTAATCGACATGTTGGCGTCTTTGCGGGCAATCTTGTCAATTTCGTCTATATAGACGATACCCATTTCCGCTCGCTGCAAGTCGTAGTCCGCGGCTTGCAGCAGCCGCACGAGCACATTCTCGACGTCTTCGCCAACATATCCGGCTTCCGTCAAAGTAGTTGCGTCGGCGATCGCAAACGGCACTTGCAGAAAACGGGCAAGCGTCTGCGCCAACAGAGTCTTGCCGGTACCCGTGGGACCAATCAACAGGATGTTGGATTTCTCCAGATCAACGGCGGAGCCGAAGTCGTCGGCACCGATCCGCTTGTAGTGATTGTAGACGGCGACGGCAATGCGCTTTTTGGCGTCTTCCTGGCCAATCACGTATTCATCAAGCTTCTGCTTCAGCTCACGCGGAGTAGGAAAATCATCCGGAGCCAACGAGCGCCGGCTGTTCCGGGAGAGTGCGACAATCTGATACGCATGCTCCACGCAATTGTCGCAGATCGAAATGCCTTCGTGATGCTTGATCAGAGTGCCGACCGCTTGCTCATTGCGACCGCAAAAGGAACAGGTGTGCTGAATTGAGTCCGGCATGACTGTGGGTTGGTCAGTTCTTCGGTGCGAGGCTTCGTGGGTGAATAATCTCGTCTACAATCCCGTACGCCTTGGCCTCGTCCGCCGACATGAAAAAGTTGCGATCCGTGTCCTTCTCGATGCGGTCTATCGGCTGACCGGTGTGCCGCGCGAGGATTTCATTCAATTTGCTGCGCACTTTCAATATCTCACGTGCCTGAATATCGATATCACTGGCCTGGCCCTGTGCGCCACCCATCGGCTGATGAATCATGATGCGCGAATTCGGCAGTGCGCTGCGCTTGCCCGCCGCACCCGCGGCAAGCAGGAATGCCCCCATCGACGCCGCCTGCCCGATGCAAATCGTCGCCACGTCCGGCTTCACATGCTGCATCGTGTCGTAGATGGCAAGCCCCGAGGTGACGACACCACCGGGGGAGTTGATGTACAAACTGATGTCCTTCTCGGGATCCTCGGCCGCGAGAAAGATCATCTGCGCAATGATCAAACTCGCGATATGATCGTCGATCGGCGAGCCAAGAAAAATGATACGCTCTTTGAGCAGCCGGGAATAAATGTCGAACGCACGTTCGCCGCGACCCGTCTGCTCAATCACCATCGGAACCAAAGCCATACTCTTGTGTTCTCCGTTCATAGGGATTATGCCGTCACGATGCGGCCCGGTGTTCTGCCCTCGAATTCAGCGAGGGAAATCCGTCGCGGCATCACTGTGATTTGCTCTTCAAGATATTTCAAAACCTTGCGCTCGCGAATATCCTCGCGAATATTCTCAAGTTGTGCGTCCGAGAGTCTTTGGTGGAATTCGCCTACGGTTTCACCGTTGTAGCCGGCAAGCCGATCGAGCTCCGCCTCCATCTCCAGCTTACCGATATCGAGCTTTTGTTCCTGTATGATTCGCTTGCGCAGCATGTACCAGCGCAAGTTGTGTATCGCAGAAGCACGGTATTTTTCCTTCAATTCCTCGCGTGCCTTGTCATCGAGTTTGCGCTCCCCGGATTTCGCGGAATGTTCGATGAAGTTATTCAAGTAATCCTCCACCATCGCACTCGGCATCGGGAACTTGGCACCGCGAAGCAGCAGTTCAACCACCTCACGATACATGCGATCACGGGCGCTGATTGCCGCGCGTGCCTCGATGTACGCCTGAATGTCTGCGCGCAGCTCATCGACCGTACTCAAGTCAGGTCGTATCATCTTCACGAAGGCCTCGTCCAGCGCAGGGACGTCTCTGTGTTTTACCTCTATGATCACGAACTGAAGCCGCGAAGTCTTGGACTCAGTTCCGCGATCCGAATGAGAGGGGACTTCAGCCACGAACGTCCCCCCGGCTTTCATGCCCTGCACTTTGGTTGCAAAATCCTCTCCAAGATTCACACGATGCAGGTCCAACTCGGCATCGGTCTGCGCCCGGCCAACAATAGGCAGGCCGCTCGCGTCCAATTCGCGAATATCCACCGTAATCACCGAGTTCAGGTCAGCGCCTTCATCGGTCGGAACCAGAGAGCTTTCAGCATACCGAAGACTATCCAAGGCGACCGCGACGTCTTCCTCTGAGGCCTCCGGCTGAAGTTGCTCTACCGTGAGACCCGAAAGGTCGGGAATCTCAATCTCCGGAAAGACCTCAAGCTTCACGCTGAATGACAGCGGCGTGCCCGAGTCGTAGGATACCTCGCTCATCTCCCCCGGCGCAGCCGGATGGAGTTCTGATCGACTCAAAGCCTCTTTATACGCCTCCTGCAAAAGTTGCTGTACGGTCTCAGCAGTTATCGCCTGCCCGTACTTCTGGACGATGAGCTTGCGCGGCATCCTGCCCGGCCTGAATCCGGGAAACTGCGCCTTTCGGGCCAGCGAGCTGATTGCATCTTCAACCCGATCCGTCACCGTCTCAGCCGGAATCGTGACCTTCAGCTTATACTCGATTTCGCCGGTCTGCTCTTTCTCGAAACTAATGTCCAACACGTTCTCCTCACGACTGTCTGGTGCATGTGCGAAAGGGGGGACTCGAACCCCCATGCCCTTTCGGGCACCAGATCCTAAGTCTGGCGCGTCTGCCAGTTCCGCCACTCTCGCGAAACGTTAAAGATAACTACATTTGCCAATACCTGCAACCCTCCGGACAGGCGGTTTTAGCCTAAGCGTTGCTATGTCAATGAATTGCAATTCACTCGGAAAAGTATATATTGGCGTTGATTGCGTGCGATTGCACTCGCCGAGGAGTATGCGCTTCCCGGTGGACTGGTGACTGACAACATTACTACATCAACAGATACGAAACGACTGAAATACATATATTTGTCGATGAATTCTCCATTAACAATTATTTTTATAACTATATTCATTGATTTGCTCGGGTTCGGGCTTGTCATCCCTGCTTTGCCATTCTACGCGGAAAGCTATGGAGCTTCTCCCCTCACCATAGGCCTCTTGTCGATGAGCTTCAGCCTCATGCAATTCATCTTCGCGCCCATGTGGGGGCGGATTTCCGATCGTGTCGGGAGGCGGCCAATCATTCTTCTCAGCCTTGCGGGCTCGTGCGTGGCATTCCTGATATTCGGTTTGGCTCAGTCGTTACTCATTCTGTTCGTGGCGCGGATCCTCGCGGGTATACTATCGAGCGCATCTCTTCCGTCGGCGCAGGCATTCATTGCCGACTCGACGGCTCCGGAGGATCGCGCCAAAGGCATGGGCATTATCGGAGCGGCGTTCGGTCTTGGATTCATTTTTGGTCCGGCGCTGGGAGGCTTGCTGACTCGGTTCGGGTACGGAACGCCCGCGCTTGTCGCATCCGCTCTCGCAGGGGCGAATTTCATCTGGGCCTGGTACCGTCTGCCTGAGTCTCTACATGAGAGTCATCGCCGCGTCACACCAAGCTACCTTTCGCCTTCACGACTGCGCGAGACGTTCGGAGACCCACGACTGGCATTTTTGCTCGTGATTCTGTTCATGCACGTCTTCGCATTCTCCAATATGGAATCAACCTTCGCGCTGTTCAGCGAGCACCGCATTGGCATGAGTGCATTCGGAGTCGGAGCCTTGTTGGCAGAGGTTGGCGTAATTGCGGCTATCGTACAGGGCGGACTGACAGGATGGTTGACCAGAAGGTTCGGAGAAGTCAAATTGACGATATTCGGTCTCCTGATTATGGCCGTTGGCTTGTTCCTGACCACCTTTGTCGAGACGATTCCGCAGATGATCGCCGTGGTTCCGCTTTACGCTCTGGGTTCGGCGCTGATGAATCCGGCTCTGTCGTCGTTGATTTCGCGCAGTGCCCCGGCCGACAAGCAAGGATCCACGCTGGGAGTTGCACAGGGGCTTGGCGCGTTGGGTAGAACAGCGGGGCCGCCTTGCGGCACATGGTTGTTTCAACAGTACTCTCCGGCGATTCCATACCATGTCGGTGCGGGAATTCTCGGCATTCTACTCGCCATCTGCTTAATTCGCTTACCGGCCGTTATGGCGCCCGGCATTGATAGTCCGAGTCCGACACATGCTTAGAGATACCGCGAGGACAACATGCCCTGCCCGGTAGCGAGCGCCTTGACTGTAAGTGCGATCTTCGGCGGATTTTATACGCTGCTGGTTCAAGACGTCAAACTGCGGCTGGTGTCCCGGTTAGCCCTCGCGATTCTCATTTGCGGATGGGCTGCCTATTTCGCGCTTCTCCGGACCGGAGAGTTGCGAATCCTCTTGGATGCTTCGTCGACTCTGGCGGTCATTGCAGGCGGAG
>CAZGVT010000012.1:0-21662 GCA_964529255.1 uncultured Alphaproteobacteria bacterium
TGTCAGCAACCTTGCCGCCCCGGGAATCCGGGGCGGATTGTTACGCCTGAGTAGGACCACGGCAGCCCGCGGGTCCCCGACGCAGAGCCATGAAGGGGTGAGCCGCCGCGGAAAAGTCCGGTCCGTCCATTCGAGTGTTCAGGCGAGCATGCAGGTAACTCTCGTACCGGAACAAAATGCCCACACGAAGCTCTCTCAAAATGAACGTTTGTTGTTGTCCTCTCGGCATTGTGCAAAGTTAGCCTCTCTCTGGGCCTGCGGAATGAGCAGAGTCAAAAATTTCAATCTCGTAACAGTTCCGTAAGTTGAGTCAGGGAGAGAAATTATGTGTTGACAATGGAAGTGCGCCTGTTATATTATGAGCCCGCGACAATGACAGGGATGAGGGAAAAGGGATGATTGATGAAAACGTCTCGATGCGGATGCCGTTGTCGCGCCAGTTCTCTTGCATAACCGGTTCAGCGAGTCCAGTTCGCTGATTCACCCTCAAACGCTTCTTCCCCCGGAATGACTCATATCACCGCTTCCGCGGCGGAGGAGCTCTGGCAGAGCGCGCGTTCCCAGCTCGAAAGCCAGATCCCCCCGCAAAGCTACAGCACCTGGATTCAACCCCTTTCGGTCGTTAAGTTTGAAGATAATCTGCTCTGGCTCGAGACGCCCACCCGCTTCCATCTGGAGTGGATCGAGAGCCACTACCTCAACGGGATTCAGACTCACCTGAAGCAGCAGAGCGGCACCGATATTCGGATCAAACTGGTGGTCGCTCGCGACAAACCGCTGTCGGTCAACGGTAAGGTCCACGATGCAGACGAGCCGATTCGTGGCCCGGAGTTGCTGCCGGCAAAGACGGATGCGGCTGAGTCTCGCGTGCAGATCCATCAGCCGGACAGCGAAACCCACCTCAATCCCCGCTACACTTTCGAGGCTTTCGTCGAAGGCGATTGCAATTCTTTCGCCCGGGCCGCCTGTTTGGCTTTGGGCGATTTCTCACGTCTGTGCCCGTGGAATCCGCTGCTGCTTTACGGGGGTACCGGGCTTGGCAAAACCCATTTGTTACAAGCGATTGGAAATCGGATTGTGCAGCGGAATCGCGGCGCGCGGGTGCTCTACGTGACTTCGGAGCGCTTCACCCAGGAATTTATCCACGCGGTACGGACGAGCAATGTGACCGACTTTACGCAGCGCTACCGGACGATTGATCTGCTGTTGGTGGATGACGTGCAGTTTCTGGCCACGAAGGAACGCACCCAAATCGAGTTCTTTCATGTCTTCAATGCACTCTACCAGGCGGGCAAGCGAATTGCGCTGACGGCGGACCGACCGCTGGCAGACCTGCAGGGTTTTGATGCGCGGTTGATTTCGCGATTTGATTCCGGGCTGGCGACGAATCTTGAACCACCGGACTACGAAACGAGGGTGGCGATCCTGCTGAATCGGGCGGCGATGGACAGCTTCCCGCTTTCGCGGGAGATTGCCGATGCCATCGCAACGCACATCACTTCCAATGTGCGCGAATTAGAGGGCGTCTACGTGACGCTGGCGGCGCGATGCCAACTGTTGCGCATGCCGGCGACGCTTGAACTTGCGCGGGAGATTATCCGCAATCGCACGGGGCAATCGGCGATGCGGCCGCCGGCGGAAAAGATTCTGGAAGTTGTGTCTTCACACTTCGGCGTGTCGATCGACGCAATCAGAGGGAAGTCTCGCAAGAAAGAGCTGGTGTTTGTGCGGATGCTCGCGATGACACTGATGACGGAAATGACGAACATGCCGCTTAAGGCCATCGGTGCGACGTGCGGCGGGCGCGATCATTCAACCGTGATTCATGCACGCGACACGATTCGTGAGCGCAGGGATGCGAAAGATCCGCAGGTTATGGAAGCGCTTCAGCTCCTCGTGCAAAAGCTCTCGCTATTCACTCTTGTGAGTGGATCACGGGCTTCTTGAGTGAACGAGTGTGTGGATGCGTGTTAGCAAGTTGTAATATGCATCCTGTGGAAACTGTGGACAGGGTTTGAGAGTGCATGAGAGTGAATGAAGTCGGCGGATTTGGGGGGCCACTCCCACTCGCCGATCTGAAGCTAAATCACGAAAATACAGGTTCTACACTCCTTTTGTCCACTCGTCCACGGGCGCTACTGATTCTGAGAGTTTTTTTACTTATATTCTACTCATAATAGAAATCCTCCATCCGGAACCGTGCCGGGTCAGTAACCGACGGCCGAACGGAGATCTCCCTTTGCAGTAGGTTCACCTGAGGTTGGGAATGAAATTTTCTGCGTCACAGAATGCGCTCTATTCGGCGATCTCCACGGTTGCCACGGTGGTGCCGTCCAAGAGTCCGATGCCCGTTCTGACTCACATCATGGCAAAGGTAGACGGCAACGTGCTGTTGTTGTCGGCGACCGATCTTGAAGTGTCGCTGGAAACCAAGTTGGAAATCAAGGGCATGAAAAATGGTCAGGCGCTATTCCCGGCGCGCAAGCTGCTGGAGCTGATTCGCGACTGGCCGGATGTGATGCTGACAGTGGAAGCGTCGGAAAAAGATCGTGTGTTTGTGACCGATGCGGACGGAAAACGCTATGAGCTGGCTTGCGAGAGCGCGGCGAACTATCCCAAAGTGCCGAGCCTGGAGGGCGGGCCATGGCTGAAATTCGACCGTGGACGGTTGCGGAAGATGATCAGCAAAACGGTGTTTGCCGTATCACGGGATGAACTGCGTCCGCAGTTGACCGGGGTGTATTTTCAGGCCACTGCGGATATGCTGCGGCTGGTTTCGACCGACGGTCACCGGCTGGTGAAAGTCTCGGCAGCAACGGCGTTCGGCGAAGCGAAAGACTGCATCGTGCCGAGAAAGGCGATGGATATTCTCGCGCGCATCTGCGAGCGCGAAGGCGAAGTGGAAATCGCGTTTGCGCAGAATCAGGTTGGCTTCAGAGTCGGCAACACGACGTTGATCACCAAGCTGATCGAAGGAAAGTATCCGAACTACGAAGCGGTGATTCCGCAGACCAACGACAAAACGCTGCGGATGGAGACCAGCCAGTTTCATGCGGCGGTGCGCCGCGCGGCGACGGTTTCCAACGAAATCTCGCATCAGATCCGGCTGAAGCTGGAGCCCGAAGAGCTGATGATTCAGGTGGAGGATGCGGAGCAGGGCAACGAAGGCCAGGAGAAGATTCCCTGCACCTTCGACGGCGAACCCATGGAAATCGGTTACAACGCGGGCTATGTGCTGGACATGCTGAAGCAGATCGAGGACGACGAGGTGGTGTTCCATCTCGGCGGACCGACTTCCGCGGGCATCGTCAAGCCCGCCGAACAGGATAAGGATTTGGACCTGCTGATGCTGATCATGCCGGTAAGATTGAACTGACGACCGGCAGGGACTCGTTCGAAAGCGAAGGCAGGAAAACCGGAGAGCGGGTGTGCGGCACCCGCTCTCGTCTCTCTACTACGCAAAAAAACGGAGCGTGCTTCTTGAGTGAAGATAGAAAAAAACGAAAATGGAAAACGCGGGTTGTGAGGGGTGAATTTCCCGATCGCAGCTTTGATATTGAGTTCTGGCAGGAGTTGGGATCGGAGGCGATTTTTAAGGCGGCATGGGAAATGGTGGAGGTAACCGAGGAGTTCAAACATGGCCGGAAGCCTGGACGACTTCAGAGAACTTTTACGCGCGTTAAACGAAGAAGAGGTTGAGTATCTGATTATTGGTGGCCATGCGGTCATGCGCTATACCGAGCCGCGCTACACAAAGGATCTTGACATATGGGTGAGGAATTCGCCCGAGAATGCAGTACGAGTGTATCTTGCGCTGGCGAAATACGGAGCGCCGGTGGACGAAGATGGCATTACCCCGTTCTCGTTTCAAGACGAGAATCTGTTCTATCTGCTTGGCAGGGAGCCAGTCAGAGTTGATGTGATCGGCGGGATCTCCGGCGTGAAGTTTGAAACTGCTTGGCCGAATCGCGTGAAGGATGAATACCTTGGCGTGCCCGTCTGTTTCGTATCTCTGGACGATCTTGTTGCCAACAAACGTGCATCCGGAAGAAAATCAGATTTGGAACAACTGAGGTTTCTCAAGAAGAAGCTCGACAAGATTCCGGCGAAGAAAAAGAGAGGTCGTTCGGCTGACTGATGCAGGGCACACCCCTCCGTAGTTGTGGAGATTAAAAACGCGAACACGGATGCAAGCCGGGGAGGTTGCAGAAGGGGGTGACGAGATTGGCATGGAAAGGATGAATAACAGGTCAAATGGGAGCGTGTGTCGCCGTGCGAGAGCTGCTATCCTTCCTCTTTGTGGGACAAGATGTAACCTGTGCGGCAACCGTACAATTACCACGACAGAATGAATACGAGAGACCGCTATCGCGGCTGCTTACTCGGTTTGGCTGCGGGCGATGCCTTGGGGACAACACTCGAGTTCCGTAAGCCGGGGACTTTTCCGCCGATCACGGACATGATAGGAGGCGGCCCCTTTAGACTGCAGCCCGGACAGTGGACAGACGACACCTCAATGGCACTCTGCCTTGCGGAAAGCCTGTTGGAGTGTAACAAGTTTGACCCGATTGACCAGATGGACCGATATGTCAATTGGCGAAGGCATGGCCACCTGAGCAGCACGGGTCGCTGCTTTGATATTGGGAACACCGTTGCTTGTGCCTTGGACACATTCGAAAAAGAGCGCAGACCTTACTGTGGTCTCACCGCACAGTACTCAGCCGGAAATGGATCGCTGATGAGATTGGCGCCGGTACCCATGTATTTCCGGTCTAATCCATTGCTCGCGATTCGATGCTGCGCCGACAGCTCGCGAACGACTCATGCCATCGCTATCGCGGTAGATGCATGCCGCTATTTTGGAGGGTTGCTTGTCGGCGCGCTAAATGGTCGCTCCAAAGAAGAGTTACTCGCACCCACGTGGCATCCCGAAATAGGCAACTGGAAGGCAGGAGAGCTGGTCACCGAGATTGAAAAGGTTGCGCGTGGCAGCTTCCGAACGAAAGAGCCGTCTGCCATCCGAGGAACCGGATTCGTGAGTGATACACTGGAAGCCGCATTGTGGGCTTTCAATAAGAGCGCGAGCTTTGCAGAAGGAGCGTTGCTCGCCGTGAACCTTGGCGACGATGCCGATACAACGGGTGCGGTCTACGGCCAGTTAGCGGGTGCGGTTTACGGAGTAGACAGTATTCCGTCAACATGGCGTTGTAAAATTGCGCACTTGGACATGATTCTTGATTTTGCTGATCGTTTGGAAAATGACCCAAGTGCGTCGGCTGCAAATAGCGAATTTCAATAGTGCGATGTCGCTGCAATAATATTAACGAGGAGGGATAAGAGTGTATTCGCTACGGGCAATATCGGCTGTCTTCCTGTTGTCGCTTCTGGCCGGATTGACCGCCGATTCTGACGTATCTGAGGCGTCCCCGGCGGCAAAGCTGTCGACCTGTGTGAATCCGCGCAGATTGGACCAATTCCAGTACTTTAGCGAAAAACTGCCCGGCTGCGGCGAGCACATCACTCCCTACTGCACGGTACACGAAGGATCGGCACAATGTGACTGGTATCTCCTGCTGGACGGGGCCGGATGGTATGTCGAGAGTGCGACCTTTTCCATTGGAGACTCCAACGCGACCTACTCGCGTTCGTGCACGCCCAGCATTGCGTGCTACAACTCCGATGATCTCTCGTTGTTCGAAGTGGCATGGATCTCCATCGACAGTGGTCTGTTCGAGTGGCTGCCGAATGCGGCGGCTGTTTCGCTGGTCTTGAATCGCGTGTCAGATTCCCCGAAAAAGATTAAGTTCGCCGACAAGGCATGTTCTGCGCTATTGGCTTTTCGAGATTCCGTACAAAACAGACTTCAGTCAGGTGTGAATCCGCTGTCGCTCACGCCCTTGCGCTGCGACTCGTCCTACTTTACCGATATGGACACACTAAAGTCGCCTCATGCTCGGACCTCACCATTTGAGAACTGGTTCTTTGACACTGAATGTTGCGGTAATGCCGACACAACTCTGCCCTTGTATGATCTGGGAGCCTTTACAGTGCGTGGCCCGCGAAATGCGGTCGTTGTGAACGATACGGTCAACGGTGTGACCCTCCTGTCAAACAAGAAACATCCTGAAGAGGTCTGGCTGCAAGTCCTGCCGGTTCCTATTTCGCTTGAACAATGCAACTGGCCCGAAGAGAGGATCGCAGATCAAGTCATTGCGGACATGGAGACCTTGCTGCTTCAGGACGGAGTCTGGAAACGAAACTATGAACTGCGTGAAATCTGGAAAGGCACCAGATGCGTGGGCTGTAGCCGGGCCTTCTACTTTGCCGGAAGACTGATTACCGAGGAGAGGCTGGGTGGATACTTGCGCGTCTATCACTTGTGGTTCCCGCCGGATTTTCGATCGACGCGCACGGCGTATTTCCTGATGAATGGTGAGATCTACACATATATGAAGTTACTCTGTTCACTACGCCCCACTGCGGACGAGCGCCCATGATTTTTTCCGTGCCAGCAGCGGTCCCTTCACTTCGCTCGAGGACAGGCTCTCAGGATCTCCACATGTGATCGGTGCCGGACTCGGGTGATCTTTCCGGCGCGAGATGCGGAAGACGCGCGCTCAAGATGACAAGAGTTTACGATTCTCGGCTTGTGCCAGCAGCCTCTGTCCCGCGAAGCCGATCTGAATAGGGCTTGTCACCCTGACGCGAAGCGGAAGGGTCACAGAAAGTTCTTCGGGATGCCGTAGCACTCACGTCTCTCAGAACCACACGCAACCACCGGACTCGGGTGATCTTTCCGGCGCGAAAGGCGGAGGACGCGCCGTCAGGATGACAAGAGTTTACGATTCTCGGCTTGTGCCAGCCGTCTCTGTCCCGCGAAGCCGATCTGAATAGGACTTGTCACCCTGACGCGAAGCGGATAGTCCTTTAAGCATTCTCAAACCACCGGTAACACATCCATAGCACAACTTCCGTGCATGCCTCGGCGGAGTGGGCCACGTGCAATGCGTGCATTACTTCATAGCCACGAGAGGGGGGCGTTCAGTGACCAGACTCTTGACGACCCGCTGTGTAGGGCCTATATTGAGACCTTGTATGGCAAGTGGACAATAGGGATCCATTTGTCGGAGAATTACTAACGACAGGGCCGGTCCCAGACATACGCCGGTCGCGTTCATCAAGGAGGTTCTCATGTACTGTCTCGTCAGATTGCCCGCTATTGTTCTTCAATCGGTGCTTCTGGTCTCCATCGTGTGTTACGCCGATGTGTTGCGCGTTCCCGAGGAGTATGCGACGTTGACCGATGCGCTGAATCAGGTTACCGCCCTCGACACGGTTCTAATCAGCCCGGGAGTCTTTGAGGGCGCGGAGTATTACGGAGAACCCGATTCACCGGTGGGAGTCACCATCATGGGTTCGGGGTGGCCGTGTGGAACGATTGTCGTCGGTTGTGATGAACAGAATTGCAGCCTGCACAGCGTGCTCGTACTGCACAATGTTGTGGGCTGGCGGATTACCAACCTGGAATTTCAGTGGGCCGAATATGGAATCCGAACGATCGACTGCGAGGGCATCGAAATCGACAACAATTTCATTCACGACATCACCGGCGGTGTGTGGGGATGCGCAATTCACCCGTTTGGAAACGTGATCGAAACAGACATCCACCACAACCTGATCGCAAACTGTCACGCCGGGTTATTCGTAGGCTGGGAAGGTCAACCGGGAGTAACCGAGAATCTGCGCATCTACAACAACACTATGGTGGACATCTGGGGATCCCGACTTGACGTCGGCCTTGCCGCGATGCAGATCCGGGCGCAAACGCCGACAGGGTCGGCTGTCGTAAACAACCTTATCCTCAAATCTAAGGGACCCGGAGTGGAATTCGCCATCTGCGAGCAGGCTGACACCGAGGTGTCCTACAACTGCGTGCTCGAGACGGCCGGTGCGTGGCAAAACATGGTCCCGGGTGAAGGGAACATCGAAGTCGATCCTCAATTCACCCACAGAGGCGGATTTCCGGACTACTTCTTTCTGGACGTGGTATCCCCGTGTATAGACGCAGGGCATCCCGGCTACCCGCCGGATCCGGACGGCACCGTCGCGGACATCGGCGCATTCCCGGTACAGCAAGTCGGCAGCTCCAACCGGCAGCCCGTGCCCGCACAATTTGGCCTGAAGCAGAACTATCCCAATCCATTCAACCAGTCCACCCAAATCAGTTTCGCCCCGCCGCGCGGCGGACACGCCGAATTGTCGGTCTACTCCGTGCGCGGAGAGTTGGTGGAACGGCTGCTTGACGGACCGGTCAGCGCCGGCGAGCAAACGGTAACATTCGACGCCGGTGATTTTGCCTCAGGTGTATACTTCTACAGACTGAAGAGTGAAGGCCTTTCGCTGACGAGAAAGATGGTCCTGCTGAAGTAGTGGAGTGCGGCGATCTCCTTTGACTTCAAACCATGCACATTCTTGATGCTATCGGCAACGCGTCGCTCGTGCAACTTCGCAAGGGCGCTCTCTCCGGCCGCGCAAAATTCCTTCCGGAGCAGGACCCATGAAACGCCGAAACAACGCACACCCACGGAGCTTTGCAGATAGCGCAATCATCCTGATTCGCCTCATGGCGGGAGGGGTATTTCTCTCGGAAGGCATCCAGAAATTTCTGTTCCCGGATGCGCTTGGCGTCGCGAGGTTCGTCAAGATTGGTATCCCAATCCCGGAGATTTCTGCGCCGTTCGTCGGCATGGTCGAGATCGTCTGCGGCACGCTGCTATTGATCGGCCTGCTAACGCGGTACGCGGCAATCCCGCTGATCATCAACATGATCGTCGCAATTACCACCACGAAGATTCCGATTCTGATGAATTCAGGTTTCTGGGCAATGGCGCACGAGTCGCGCACCGACTGGTCAATGCTGCTGGGAAGCATCTTTTTGCTGATCGCCGGTGCCGGGAATTGGTCGCTGGATCGAAAGCTCTCTCAATCATCGCCGCGGACGTGAACAGACCGGCGGAAAGAATCCGGTCACTGCTTGAACTTGCCGCCGTGTTTCTCAAACTGGGCACGATCGGTTTCGGCGGGCCTGCTGCGCACATCGCGATTATGGAGCAAGAGGTCGTCGGACGCCGTCAATGGATGGATCGCGATCACTTCCTGCAACTGGTCGGCGTGACCAACCTAATTCCCGGGCCCAACTCGACAGAAATGGCGATTCATGTTGGATACCTTCGTGCCGGGAAATCAGGTCTGATTGTGGCGGGCGTCGCGTTCATGCTTCCGGCAGTGGTCCTTACGACCATTCTTGCATGGGCGTACGTGCGTTTTGGGACCATTCCATCCGTTCGACCGTTCTTTCTCGGTGTGCAGCCAGCGGTCCTCGCGATCATCCTTTCAGCCGCGATTCGGTTCGGCAAGACTACGATCAAGAGCCGCAAGTTGGCGGTGGTAGGTGTTGCAGTGCTCGCGGTATCGCTTGCGGGAGTTTCCGAAGTTGTGGCGATGCTGGCGGGCGGCATTCTGGGGGCGATATGGATTTCGACCACCCCAACGAGCCAATCGAAAACGCTTTGCCTGGCGCCCATGCTGACGGCAGGGGTCAGCACCGCCGGCGGCGCGGCGCTGTCAATGACTTCACTCGGGCTTGTTTTTCTGAAGATCGGCTGCGTGCTCTACGGCAGCGGTTACGTACTCATCGCATTCTTACAGTCGGAACTTGTCGACCTGCGCGGATGGTTAACGCAACAGCAGTTGATTGATGCAATTGCGGTCGGTCAGTTCACGCCCGGACCAGTGCTTTCCACGGCGACATTCGTCGGATACCAGATCAACGGCATTGCGGGCGCGGCTGTGGCCACCACCGCGATTTTCCTTCCGTCCTTTGTCTTTGTCGCGATCTTGAACCGCCTTCTTGCCTATCTGCAGCAGTGGAAGCCGACGAAGGCATTCCTTGCTGCGGTTAGTGTGAGCGCGGTTGCACTGATTGCGGCTGCTTGCATCAGGCTTGCACCAACCGCAGTTGCAAGCTGGCCCCAAGCGTTCATTGCACTTGCGGCCCTCTTGGTGACCCTGCGCCAGCCCTCTAGTTCTGCCGTCGTGATACTCTGTAGCGCTGTGTTCGGCTGGATTGCTCTAAGCTGATCGCGGACTCGTCCCCGCGTCACTCCTCGACCTCGCGCAGATTAGATTGAGAGGTAACAAGCCCAAACGTGCACATCCTTGAATCCATCGGCAACACGTCCTTAGTGCAACTGCGCAAAGTTGTGCCCGGCGGGTGCGCGGAAATCTTCGTGAAGCTGGAATGGGAGAATCCCACCGGCAGCATGAAGGATCGCGTGGCGCTGGCGATGATCTCGGCGGCGGAGAGAGACGGCAGGCTGAAACCGGGCGGCACGGTGGTGGAATACACCGGCGGCAGCACCGGCACATCGCTCGCCCTCGTGTGCGCGGCGAAAGGCTACCGGCTGAAGATCGTCACGTCGGATGCCTTCAGTCAGGAAAAGCCCGATCACATGGCCGCGCTGGGGGCGGAACTCACGCTTGTTCCCAGCGAGGGCGGGCTCAGCACCAAAGAACTGTTCCTCGAGATGATCGAGACCGCGCGCGCAATGAGCCGCGAGCCGAACACCTTCTGGACGAATCAACTGGAAAATCGGGACAGTCCGGCGGGATATTATTCGCTCGGCGAAGAGATCCGGCGGCAAACGGAGGGAAAGGTGGACGCGTTCGTGCAGGCCGTGGGTACCGGAGCGTCGTCGCGCGGCGTGGCGACGATCCTGAAACGTCACAAACCGGATGTGAAAATAATTGCCGTCGAGCCGGCGGAGTCGCCGATCCTCTCCGGAGGGCAACCCGGCGCCCACGACATCGAAGGTATCGGGATCGGATTCATCCCACCGCTGTGGGAACGCACGCTCATAGATGAAATCACTCCCGTCAGCACGAGCGATGCGCAAAATATGGCACGCAGGCTGGCCCGCGAAGAAGCGATCTTTGCCGGGACGTCATCGGGAGCAAATGTGGCGGCGGCGATTCGGGCGGGCATAAGACTGGGCCCCGATGCGAAAATCGTAACGCTCATGGTGGACCATGGACTCAAGTATCTGAGTACGGACGTGTACAAAGTGAAAAGGTGACCCCCCCCGCAGTTCTTGAGGGGCTGGTCTTGAGAGCCGCGAGGTGACTCTCTAATCGCCACACGAGCACTCACTCGCGCTCGAACGTGATCGGCCTGGCGGTGGGCTGCAAGCAGCCCACACGGCACGGATCGCCACACGAGCACTCACTCGCGCTCGAACGTGATCGGCCTGGTGGTCGGCTGCAAGCAGCCCACACGACTCGTGCCTTTGTCAGCAACCTGAACCTCCGCGTGATGAGCGCGGGGGTTGTTGTTTTGGCTGGCTAACAGTACAATGGCAAGCAGCAGAGAGATCGCCGCCGAAACCGCAGACCAAAGCCGTGTCGCTGCTCTCGCAGCTTGTTCTCAAAGTGTCACGCAGCCCTTCATCGGGCGAATCCCAACGACCCACCACAAATGGCTGTAAATAAAACACTTAAAAATGCGCGGAGAGTGCGATTCGGTTTGGAAATTCGGGTGAAAATCCGTATATTATCTTGCTTTAGTCTGACCTCTCGAAAACGCTGAAATCCTGAAACGCTGAAATGCTGAAGCAGCGAGTGAATACACCGGCCCAAGCGACCGATCGACCCTCCAGAGCGACGAGTATCGCAAGCGTTGTCGAACGACTGCTGGGACGGAAATCCTGGCAGGGGCCGGTCACGTGCGCGCGCATTCAGCAGCAATGGGTGGAGATTGTTGGACCCGTCAATGCACAGCATACGCGGCCCGAACTGCTGACTCGCGGCCTGCTCTATGTCACGTGCGATCACGATACGTGGCGGACAGAGTTGCAGTATCTCAAGCCGGAGATGCTGAAGCGAATTGCGGAAGTTGTGGGTGAGGGGGCGGTGAAAGATGTCTTTTTGAAGTGATTGACAGAGAACAAGAAACAAAAGACAATCATGCAGGCAATAGAAAAAAGGGGAGCTTAGTGATGTGTAAAATCCTATTCACTGCGCTCATCACAACCCTCATCGGCAGCGTCGCGATTGCCGATACGACGTGGGTGCCGGCGGGTAACGTGAGCGGGGTGTGGACGCGGGCGGGGAGCCCGTATGCTGTAACCGGCAACATTACCATCAGTGACGGCAGCATATTGCAGATCAATCCCGGTGTCACGGTTCTGTTCATGGATACGGTGGGCGTCTCGGTAAGCGGCGGCGCAACGCTGGTCGCCGCCGGAGAAGCGGGGGATTCGGTGCGCTTCACCGCGGACACGACCGCCAATCCACATGGATGGAATGGAATTCTTCTGCGTGATCCAACAACCGTCGCCGCCTTTGCTTTCTGCGTGTTTGAGCGCAGCCGTGACGCCTATAGCGGTGAGGGCGACGGAGCCGTCAAGATCGGTCCGGGAATGACCGTGGAGATCACCCACAGCACGTTCCGCTTCAACCACGGTTTTGAACCCGCCGCGCTGTCCGCTTGGCAGGCCGACAGTATTCTGGTGACCGATTGCTTGTTCGAACTCAACACAGCGGTCAACGGCGCGGCCATGCAGTGGATCAGCAGCGCGGGATTGGTGACACGATGTGTTTTCCGGGACAATTCTTCTACGCGCGGCGGGGCACTGGATTGCTTTGCACACGGGAACGAACGGCTGATCTTCTACGACTGCGACTTCATTGGTAACCATGCCGAGTACGGAGGAGCCGTATGGCTGGAAGCCGTCGCGGCTAGTGGCGGGCTCGCCTTCGATAGTTGCCGGTTCTCCGGCAATTCCGCGCAAGTTTGGGGCGGCGCGTTCTGGGGCTGGACCGTACCCAAAATCGACCGATGCTGGTTTGACGACAACGAGGCGGACTCGCTCGGCGGAGCGATTTACTGTACAGGCATGGCCACGATTGATCGCAGTGTCTTTACCGGAAATGTTTCCCGAACCGGAGGCGCCATCGCCCTATATCCGTCAAGTCAAGAGCTACCGGTCGTAAGGCGATGCACGTTGATCGGGAATCGGGCATCGAGAAGCGGCGCAGCGGTTGAGCTCAGCCGGCCGGCGGTTATGAACAACTGCCTGTTGGCATTCAACGAAGGCGAAGCCGAAGCGCTGGGGCTGCCGTGGATTGGCGACCCTACGACGATTGGATGGAATCTCCTGTATGGAAACGAAGGCGGCGATCTCAGCCCGGACTATGAGGGAATGATCGGCGAGATCACCATGACCAACCACAACGGCGATCCCTGCGATTACTACTACAATATCTTTCTGGATCCGTTGCTGGTCGATGTCGTAACCGGAGACTTTCATCTGCAGCCGGATTCGCCGTGCATCGACGCCGGGCGACACTATTCATCGCAGTTTCCGTTCCGCGATCCGGATAGCACCATCTCGGACATCGGGGCTTTTCCCTTCGATCAGACCGATGTAGCTGACGCACGCTCGCAGGCGCCGAACGCGTTTGCGCTTCTGCAGAATTATCCCAACCCGTTCAACGCGACGACGACGATTTCCTTTGACCTGCCGCGGGAGGGCAGAGTGGCGCTGAGGGTGTTTGATCTGACCGGAAGAGACGTCGCGACGCTTATTGATCGGGAGCTTGCCGCCGGGGAGCACCGGGTACGATTCGATGCGGGCGAATTGGCGAGCGGAGTGTATTTCTATCGTCTTCACGCAGGCGAGTTTGTTGACGCAAAGAAGATGGTGGTGCTCAAGTAGCGCCGCGCGGAAAAGCGTGGAGAAAAACAAGCAAGGAGCTACAATTGACGGGGGTTATCTTGAAATCAACACTCTTTATTCTGAGCTTGCTGGCTGCATCAGGCGCGCTGGCCGATACGACCCTTGTGCCCACGGGAAACGTCAGCGGAGTGTGGACACGGGAAGGAAGTCCGTACATTGTCACCGGCCAGATTGATATTCCCGATCAGGCAACGCTGGCAATCACTGTCGGCGTGCGCGTGATCTTTCTGAACACAGGCAGGCTGACTATCGGCAACGGCGCGACGCTGACCGCCACGGGCGCAGCGGGCGATTCGATCTATTTCACCACGGATCGCGACGTTACCTATAACTGGTACGGCATCCGCAGTGAAAACAACGGCACCCTGCAAATCGATTACGGTGTCATCGAATATGCACGGGGCGGGCCCGGCGCAATCACGATTGTGAACGGCACGGCCACGGTTCGCAACAGCACGATCCGCGAGTGCGTGGCCGACTACATAGACGGCTGGGGGATCGGCGCCATCTTCGGCGTGCGCGAAAGTCAGATCGAATTTGACAACTGCGACCTCGTGAGTAATTTTCCGCTGACTGCGACCGTGCACTTGCAGGAATGCACGGCCAGCGTTTCCAATTGCAACTTTCTGATGAATCAGGGCCCTTCCCTGAGAACGTCCGAGTGCCCCACCGCGTCGATTACCGCCAGCGAATTCGTGGATAATCTGGGCGGCGGGATCCGCATTGATGAGTGCGATCCGGTGATTCAAGGCTGCACGTTTCGCGGAAATATCGAAGCATTCTTCGGCGGCGGTATCCACTCGGCGACCGGGAATCCGCAAATCTCGGACTGCACCTTTGAAAACAACCGGGCCCAAAACGGCGGAGGAATTTATCTCGGTTTCGGCGAACCGCTGATCACGGAATGTGTGTTCAGCGGGAATCGCGCGGAGCGCGGCGGCGGAGTCTATCTCGCTTTCTATCCGCGACTGGATTTCACGCGCTGCACATTGATTGACAACTCAGCGACGCTCGAAGGCAGCGCGATTTATTTCTCCGAGACGATCGATTTCGTGATGTTCCTGTCGTGCATCATCGCGTATCACGACACGATCCCGGCCATCTGGAGTACACTGAACCCGTTTATCTGGAACGAACGCGGAATCTTCTACTGCTCATTGTTCGAAAACAGCGCGGGAGATATTGCCGGGCCGGCGTTTCCAAGTCAGTTCGGCACGCTGTCGCGGGTGAATCTGAACGGCGATTCCTGCGATGCCTTCTACAATTTATACGAGGACCCGCTACTTGAGGACGTGGAGCACGGCGATTACTACCTGACGCCGAATTCGGTCTGTATTGACGGCGGGCCTTCGTCAATTCCGCCCGATCCCGACGGCACGCGGGCGGACATCGGCGCGTTCTATTATGATCAGACACCCGTTGGCATCGATCCGCCGGTCATCCGCGAATTTGCGCTGCTGCAGAATTATCCTAACCCGTTCAACGCGACGACGACGATTCGGTTTGCGTTGCCGCACGAAGCGAGAGTCGAGCTGAAGGTGTTTGATTTGATGGGGCGGGAAATCGCGAGGCTTGTTGACGGCGAAGTGACGGCGGGAAATCACGCGATGCCGTTCGACGCGCAGGGGCTGGCGAGCGGGATCTACTTCTATCGCCTGAATGCGGGCGCGTTTCAGCAGACGAGAAAGTTGGCGCTGATCCGGTAGCGAAGAAAGTCTTCCCGCCGGACCTTGGTGATCCTTCCGCCCGCAAAACGGAAGAGCGGGCGTCACGATGACAAATGTCATTCATACTCTGCGGGTGCCGTGAGGATTGAAGCGTTGAACCGGCACTTCACGCAGATGCGCAATTGGCAAAAACGAATCGAACCTATGCTTGCAATGAATCGAACAAGAAGATTGCATTTCGGCTTGTCGGCAGTTTGCGCCGCGGCCGCACTGGTTGCGTCTCTTTCCGCGCAGGAACACGAGCCGAATCGCATTCACGCCGACTCCACCGGTCAGCAGGTCATGGTGATTGAAGATTCGGTGAAAGCGTATCTGCATGTGTTCGTGGAGACGAGTTACGGCTGGTTCTGGCAGCGCTCGACCGGAAGAGCGTTCACAACCTCCGACAAGGAAGGCAAGCTGCGGACCAAAGTGGATAAACTCTGCCTGACGCTCGTTGCGCATGATTCGATCACCCAGTGCGTGGAAAATGCGGATTCGATTGTCGTTCAGGAAAAAAAGCGCGGACCGGGGATCAAGAAACGCACTGCCCACGTCGCTGCCTGGACCGAAGGCCCGAATCTTGGGCCGGAAAAGATGGAGATGAAGCCGTAGGAAGAAAACGCTGAAACGCTGAAAGACTGAAACGCCGGAGACGGGAGCGTATGAGACTAAAAGGCGACCTTCATGATAGACTGCTCGAGTTCTCCGGACGAATCGTTCGATTGTACGCCTCGCTCCCTAAAACCACAGAAGCCCAAGTTATCGGCAAACAGTTGCTGAGGTCGGGAACTTCTGTGGGGGCGCATGCCGCCGAAGCAAACCGCGCCAGATCTGTAGCAGAATTCTGCAGCAAAGTGGACGGCGCATTGCAAGAGATTGACGAGACCAAGTACTGGCTCATGCTCATCAGGCACCTGAGTATCGGAAGCAGGCGCGATTGTCGCTTCTGTTTACGGAGATCGAAGAGCTTACAGCGATTTTTGTGACCTTGGCGCGCAAGAGTCGTCGCGCGGAAAAGTCAGGAAATTAGGCACATCTCAGGGTTTCAGTATTTCAGCGTTTCAGTGTTCTGAATTGCCGCACCTCGGTGGGCCGGTGGAACCCCTGCGCTCACTGTCTTGTCGTTCGGGAGACCATTGATCTGAAAACAAGCGGAGGAACGACCCGTGAAAGCACGCATCTTTCGAACCGTAGCCGTTGCGGCCATGCTGGTCTGCTGCACGGCAAGCGCGCAGACGCTGGACAGTCTGTGGGCGCTAAGCTATGCCGTACCGTCCAGCAACCAGTACGTCTGTGCGATGACCCGAACGCTGGACGACGGCAATGTAGCCGTGTCCTCGATGAGCACATTGCAAGCCAGCGACTGCCTGAGAGTGGTGAAGGTGGACAGGCTGGGGAATATGGTGTGGTCGCGTTTCCACTCCCTGCCCTACGGAGTCAGCGTTAGCAACGTAGTCATGCTCGCGGACGGCTTCCTGATTCTCGGCAACGAGTATGACGATCAGGGAACTCGTATCTGGGGTCTCAAGCTCAATGCCTACGGCCTTGTGCAATGGGCCCGGATATACGAAGCAAGCCTGTCGACCCCTGTGCTGGCGGGTGTTGTGCCGACTTCGGACGGCTATCTACTGGTTGCCCAGTCATTCGTGAACTACACGAGTGATACGCTCTATGTCACACAAGTGGACCGTTTCGGCGAATACGCGGGCTCGTTTCGCATTCTGCTGCAAGGCGTGGTTCGCAACTCCCTGTTGGTAGCCAAGGCGCCCGGTGACGGCCTGGCGGTCTATGGCGGGCAGTATGTGACCGGCCAGTACAATGATTTCTTGTTGATCACGGATGGCCTGCTGCAGCCAGTGGCCTATCGCGCACTCGATCCAATTTTCAACAATGCCGGTTTTGCGACCCTCGGTACTGGCAGCTACATCGTCGGATGGACGACGGTGGCTAGTCAAGGCGGCAGCGAAGACTTCGGGTTCAGCAGATTCAGCGAAATCGGAGATTTCCTCGGGACCCACTCCGTCGGTACCGGCGCCGATGAAGCGTTGGTCAAGATTGTTCCGGCGACCGACGGAGGCTTCATGCTGGTCGGCAACCGTCAAGCGGACGCGAATCATACCTCGGACTTGCAAATCTTCCGCTGCAACCAGGACGGGGAACTGATTTCCAGCCTGACCATCGGATCCGATCTGAGTGAGACCGCTGTCGACGCTTGTCTGACGGAGTCCGCCGAACTGGTCATTGCCGGAACGGCCATCAATACTGAGTCGAATGCCAGTCTGTGGATCGCGCGGACCGGCACACCGCCGATCAGGCCCGAGGTCACCCGCATGGAGTTCGGTGAGACTCAAACACTGACCGTCGTGCAGCGCGACGTGATCCTGTTCAATACCACGAACTCCACGCAGCGCATCCACACGGTCTGGGTGCCGGAGGGTTTTCGCTGTCTAACCGATCTCCCGCTGGTCATCAGCCCGCACTTCAGCGCCACGCTGACGGTCCGCTTTCAACCGCATTATACCGGGGAATTCAGCGGTTACATGACGCTCTTTCATCAGGCGGACGCGCGCCCGGTGGAGATCTTTACGCATGGCAATTCCGTGGACGACATCATGACCGACTGGTCGCGAACCTATGGTGATTACCAGCCGCAGCAGGCGCGCGTGGTCAGGCAAACCTCCGACGGCGGGTTCATCCTGGGAGGCGCAACCACACCTCCGGGACAAGGCAACGGCGATTTCATGGTCGTGCGCACGGACTCGGTGGGGAGCCCACTCTGGCAGCGAGTATACGGCGGCCACAACGATGAGGAATGCCGCGACATACTTTGCGCCGATGATGGCGGCTTCCTGCTGGCCGGAAAAACCGCCTCTTATGGCGCGGGCGGCGGCGATTTCTGGCTGGTGAAAATCGGCCCGAACGGCGCACTGCAATGGTCCGAAACTTATGGCGGAACGCAATCGGAACAATGTCAATCAATCATCCAGTCCAGCGATGGCGGGTATCTGCTCTCCGGGGCGACAATGTCATTCGGTGCGGGCGGTTGGGACTTTTGGCTCGTCAAGGCCGACCAGTTAGGCACGATGGAGTGGTCCCGCACCTTCGGCGGACTGAACTACGAAGGTTGCCAAGGCGGAAATTCGCATGACGGCTGTCAACGCGCTATCGAATGTTCCAACGGAGACTTTCTGCTGGCCGGCTGGACCTCGTCCTTTCAAGGTGGCGTAGCCGACGGCTTGCTGATCCGCACCAGCGCCGCCGGTGATAGCTTGTGGAGCCTGACACTCGGCGGTGAGGGGCATGACACACTGTATACCGTGCTTGAGGCAACCGATGGCTCCTTCGTTGCAGCCGGCTACACCCGACTGACTCCCCAGTCGAGCCGCGATTTCTGGTGGGTGAGCGTCACTCCGGAAGGCACGATCATGTATGACCGCACGTATGGCGGAGCGGGCGATGAGGTCTGTTGGTCAATGGTCCAAACAAGTGACGACGGATTTGTGCTCGCCGGAACCGGGCCCGGCATCGAATCGGATGATACGGAATTCCACATCAAGAAAGTAAACCTGTGGGGCGATCTCGAATGGGAGCGCACCGTCGGCGGTCCAGATCGCGACGGATGCCGCTCAGTGGTCGAAACCCGTGACGGCGGACTTGCCGCGGCGGGATACACCTTTTCTTTCGGCGCAGGCGCCAGCGATTTCTGGCTCGTGAAGCTCGTATACGAGGATCTCGAAGCATTGCCGCTTGAGCCCGCGCTGCCGGAGAGAGTGTCCTTGCACCCGGCGTATCCGAATCCGTTTAACGCAACAACTACCATTGGCTTCGAGCTGCCCGGTTCCGGCATGGTAGACCTTGCGATTTTCGATCTGCTCGGCCGGCGCGTGGCTACACTCAGTTCGGAGGTTCGACCGGCGGGGATCCATCACGTTCAATGGACGGCGGAAAATGTGGCTTCGGGGATCTACTTCGCGCGGCTGCAAGCGGCACAGCAAATCAGTACGCAGAAGGTTGTACTGCTGAAGTAATCGAAAGTCAGGTCGTAAGCGCGGATTTCAAAACAGCATATACAGGAGAATCACATGCGGAGAATTGTCATTTTGATCTGCGCAGTCGCGCTGTTCGCACTGGGCGCCGCCGCGCAGCAGGTGAGCACGGGCGGGGCCACGGTGACCATGCCCACTGCCAGCCTTGCGGATCAAATCGCCAAAGTGCGCGCGGAATTTCAGGCGCGAGTGGATTCGATCAATGTCAAGAAAGCGGATATCGACAGGCAGTTGAACGAAGCCATGCTCCTGAGCGACATGAAGGAGCAGGAGAAGCAGAAAAAACTGCTTGACAAGGAGAAACGGCAGGTCGAGGGCGACGCGCGCGACGTGTACAAGGAATGGGATCGCCGCGAATACGAGCTGATCGAAAAAGAGGAATTGACCATCAAGGCGAAAGAGGCGGACATCAAGCGCGTCGAAGCAGAGGTCAAAGCCGGCAAGAAGGAAATGCAGTTCAAGAAGAAGGAGATGGCCAAACTCCGCCGCGACGTCAAAATGCGCGCGAAGAAAAGATAGAGCATGCGCGGTCGAAAGGACATAGAACCGATACTGAAAGAGCTGCGCGAGGAGCTGGTAAAGCTCTACGGCGAGCGGCTGGACCGGCTGGTGCTGTATGGGTCACAAGCCAGAGGAGATGCCGGGCCGGACTCCGACATAGACGTGCTCGTCGTCCTGCACGGCATTGTGAGGCCGGGCGAGGAAATACTCAGGACCAGCGAGACACGGGCCAGAATCTCGCTCATGAACGACGCGGTCATTTCGTGTGCGTATGTGTCATCTGATGATTACGCCGAGTCGGATAGCGCGTTGCTGCTGAATGCGAGATCAGAGGGACAGCCGATTTGACGGAAAAGCAGGCATTGTTGATCGTCAAGGCGCAGCGCCGAATTCGCCCTGCTGATGACGCGCTCACCCGAGGAGACTATGATATTGCCGCTTCAAGTGCCTACTATGCAATGTTCTATTGCGCGCAGGCTGTATTGCTGGAAAAGAACCTTCGCTTCTCCAAACACTCCGCCGTGATCGGTGCGATTGGTCATCACTTCGCGGCCACCGGATTGATTCCAACGGAGTTCCACCGAAACCTCCTTGATGCTCAGGATGCTCGTAATACGGGGGATTATATTTATGAGCAAGAGTTAGCCGCCCCTGATGTCATCGTACACGCGGAGCGCGCGAAGCGATTTCTTGAATTTGTCAACACATACTTGGGTGCAGGAGGCCACCAAGCCTAATTCACCCCCAGCGGCGTAAATCCCGCATCCTCGTGCAAGAGGAACGAAGTAATGACGACCCCGAGAGTCGTCGCTTGGATCGCAGTAAACGGCGGACGGCGAGCCGCCACTCATCAACCGTTCAAAATCAGGAGGTCTATCATGACGCACGAGCAGAAAGTGCAATTGTGGGATTTGGTTACGCGCACAAGTTTTAATTACTGGTGGGGACGCGGGTACACGTACGTCGAGGTACCCGCTTTGGTTAGAGCGTCCGGCGCCTGCGAATTCGTCGATTCGCTGATGGAGGCCGCGCTGGACGGCGGGACCACGTGGGGCGCGCAGCCGGTCTTTCTCAAACAGACCGGACAGTTGCATCTCGAAGGCGCGCTGGGAACGTTTCCGAAAGTATTCACCGCGGGCAGAAGTTTTCGCGGTGAGCGGCACGATCCCTCGGACGGACGGCACTGTCTCGAATTTTCGCTGCACGAAATCGAGTTCACCGGCGAGCCGTCCGAACTCTATGGCGCGCTCTTGCATGAGATTCAGGGCTTCGTGCAGGCGCTGGCATCGCAGGTCTCTTCGAACGCGGAATTGCTGGGGCTGGATCATGCAGCGCATCGTCGGCTGGAAAAATGGGCGCACAAGCCGTTTGCGCGCCTGACCTATGACGAGGCGATTGCGTATCTGCAGAAGCGCAATGAGAAGATTCTGTGGGGCGAGGATTTTTCGCACCGGCAGGAACTCATGCTGGCCGACGAATTCGGGCCGGTGTTCATGATGAAGTTTCCCGATCCGATGTTCGAGCATCCGCAGCTTGAGGGCCGCGAGCTGAAAGTGATCAAGTTCTTCAACATGTTCCCCGACGGCAAGGGTCGCATTGACAGTGCGGAT
>CAZGVT010000013.1:0-21112 GCA_964529255.1 uncultured Alphaproteobacteria bacterium
AACGCCGCCTAAACTAAGTGGATGCCGACTCCAAAATTTGGGGTGCAGTCCAACCCAACGCTATTGCGAATGTCTTCAAAAGTTGAGACTATATCAATATCTCCATCTCTATCCATGTCTATGGGAAAAACAACAATCGCTCCTCTATATTCTGTGGCCACGGTGTCCAGACTCCATTGAATCTGAGCATCGGCGTTCCCTGAAAAAAGAGCAAGTAGGATGAAAACAAAAAAACAAATCCCAAACAGAACACGTTTATATCCCAAAAACGAGCATACCCCGCCACTAAGATGCGGCGGGGTATCTTCAGAATAGACACCAAGCGAATGGAAGACGAAACTCCGGTCTTCGGGAGCGGCCAGAACTTGCGGTAGCGTGCGCGTCAAAGCTGGAAGCCTCTCTGGATTTTGTCCCTATTCGTTCGTAATATAGAAAATCGCAGCAGAAAAATCAAGTCTTCGCACCGCTCTCTCCAATTCCACCGAAATATGACCAAACGCATCACCATCTACGCCATTGTTTCGATCGGCCTCTCTTCCTGAAGCTACTCGACGATGTGCGGAGGGAGCCGTTAGGAATGTTGCGATGGCGCGAACGCTAAGGGTACATGGTAATCACCTGCTGCGGCAGTTCGTCGACCGGGCACGCAAATAATATAGCGCGGGAAGCTTGTTTGTCAAGAGCCGGTCGAATATGACCTGAATTGACTGATCCTGACCCTAATGCAGCGATTGCACTATGTGTTTCATTGATGTTAATGACCAATGAGTACGTAAATTGGGCTTGTCCGACAGCGACATCGTGCGCCCGCGCGTCTTCAACCTTTTCACAACTTAAACATCCAAACAATGAGAGACGCCTGCCACTCCAATAATTGCCAATCGGGGGAACCGATGACCCGCCTTGCTCGACTCATTGCCGGAAGCGCTGCACTGCTGTTTCTGATTTCCGGCTGCGAAGAAATTGCCTACGTCTATGTGGAAGAACCGCCGCCCTCTATCTACGGCAACTGGGAAGCGGACAATCCCGAAGCCGTGGGCCTCGATGACATCGAACTGGCCATCTACTCCGACGGCACCTACTCATTCTGGGCCCGCATCGACCACTATGAAACGTTTGAAGAGGGGTCTTGGGATTACGACGGCTATCACGAACTCTGCTTCTACAGCGACTACATCAATGGCCATCACGACCACGAGTCCTGGGACATCCGCTTCTGGATGCTCGATCACGACGAAATGAAAGTGAAGTTCGAAGACAGTTACTGTGACTGCCCGGTCTACTTTTACAAAGATTGTCCGTGACGGGTGGACTTGTGTCAATCAAAACGCCGGGCGAACCCGGCGTTTGTGCTGTTGATTGGTAGTTTGTCGGAGGTGAATCATCGGATCAGCATCCGATTCCATTTCCAATTCCGCCGTCTCATGTGCCTTGCCTTTTCTGACCCACAGAAGACCGCAGATACTCAGGCAAGACCATACCAACCTCGCAACAGAGAACCCATCCATAATTTTTCCTCCTTTCACAGGTTTTTGTGGATTGTCCCACAGCAATAGAATCGTTTGGGACGCGCATTTCATACCGACCTGCGTCCGTTACATTTACTCTACCTGACTACAGCTAACTTCTCGCGGCCCGAATTGGAACGACATTTGACTCCTACGACTGACTTGCTTATATTAATAATTCTAAAGGCAAAATTAACAGCGTAAAACAAGTTGTTTCTGAGAGAGGAGGTGACAAATCATGCTTTTCGTGAAGATTCGTGAAAATGAACCCTTCGACCGCGCCTTCCGCCGGTTTACGAAATCCTGCGAAAAAGCCGGCGTCATGGCCGAAATCCGCCGCCGTCAACGGTTTGAAAAACCCTCCGAAATCAAAAAACGCGAGGAAAGCCAGAACCTGCGAAAAATCCGCAAAATGCGCTGGCTGGAAAATCGCTGATCCGCCAATGCTATCGAGCTAACGCATGCCGCCCGGTCCTTCGACCGGGCGGCTGTTGTTTGCGTCGCGAGTAACTGCCGCGAACTCAACGCTCAATCGAGTACCGGCGGCTTTCCTCCTCTGCAAGATAGACCTCGAATTCGCGATGCGAAAAGTGCGGACCAAGATCTCGAGTGGCGGAGGTGATGACGGAAAGCGGACCGTTGTGAGTGGTGACCTCATAAAACATTTGCGTCTCGAAGGCCTTCACTCCGGCATGAGTAAATGTGGTGTCCGAAGTGTAGCCCAGGAAGTCGAGAGTCTCCCCGTCAGTCGCTTCGTACCAGAGAATGTAGTACACAGGTCCGCAAAGCGCACCGCCGCAGGTGTCCTCCGTGACGGGATTCCAGTGTAAATGCACATCAATCCCGGGTTCGATCTGCATGACGACTGAGTCCGGAATCTGCGGAGTGCAGCGAACCGGGTACGGAGGAAGAGGCGGTTGTACTCGCGAGATAACGAGTTCATCGATGTATCCGTCAAAGTTTGTCCCGAAACCAAGGGATCCATTCGCGCCAACGTTCAGTGGTTCGCTTGTTGATTTGACCGGCAGGTCAGGTGTCGCTATCGCGATCGCTTGCTCGCCGTCTAACCACAGGGTCATCTGGTTGTTACGCTGGTATGTAACTCCAACATAGTGCCAGCACGTATCCGATATCAGACCCGGTTGGGTTGCGAGCGTAACACCGGTATCACCCGGCCCATTGTAGATCTTCGCATACAGGGCGCCAAAATTCCCGGCTTCGTTTCCTGCAATCAAGTAGAAGGACGCATTGGTGTGAGTCGAGTAGCGAGATGCTATCGGCGAGTAAGTTGAGAGCGGATTCATTAGTTTCACCCACGCAAAGATCGAAATGTCATCCCAGTCATTACCGATTTGGGCACCGCCGCCAGTTGCGGTAGCCAGGGCAGCCGTCTGGCGCAAATCCATTGCACAGCCTGACGCACTGTTTGTGCTCCACTGAGCCGCGCCATTCAACTGGAGGTCAAACGCACCACTGTATTCATGTGCGATGGAGCCCGAGCACTCATCGAAAGAAAAACTGAAAAATGTCTGAGACTCTCCGGGCACAGTACCGATCTGGCGAGTCGCATTTCCGATCAACGTTCCGTGGGCGGCTGTTGGTGACGAGTCCCAAGCCAGGCCACCGTGGTCGTTAAAGCTCCAATATCCAGTAAGATCACTGGCGTCCGGATTCCCGGGATTATCTCTGTCCGCGATGATCTCGCCGGCACTTAACGCGCGGTTCCATGCGTGCAACTCGTCAATTGTGCCCGTGAAATCTTGGTCGTAGTAGCAATACGACCCAATTGTGAAGGCAGCATTATTCGAGAACACGCCGGTGTGGTTTCCGGACGCCACGTTTCCGCCATCGGCAAACAAGAGAATGCTCCCACTTTCTTGCACAGTAAAACCGACATGATGCCACTGACCATCGTTGATCTGAGGGCCACCGGTGATATTCACTTGAAAAGACTGGTGGTTTCGCAATTTCAGAGTCAGTTGCCCGGTCTCAATACCAAGAGTCCAATAGGGTAGAGGCCATCCATCATCCTTCGAGATAACTCGGCGGAAGCCCGAGGCGGTCGTTCGGATCCAAGCCGTGAGCGAAAAGTCGCCTTGAATGTCAAGCAGGTCATGATCAGGCACGGATACGTAGTCACCATCGTTGCCAAGCACCAACACTCTGCGAAGTGTATCCGTCTGGTTGGGGGAGGTCGTGCACGACGTCACAAAGCCTTGCGCATCGAGACTGAATGAGTAGCGTGTTCCGCTAACGGTCAACTGGTTGATCCGGCCATTGATATCGCGCATGACTGGAATCGCTATGGACTCGACAAGTCCCGTGGGGGATGTTCGATAGAAATAGGTAGATGCATCACCCTGAGAGTAGACTTCAGAGTAGAACAGCGCCTGATTGACCGGCTCGAGGTATCCACGATTGAATCGATCAATGCCAAGTCTCAAAGTATGTTCTGAATTGTCGAACCATTCGTTGGCGATGGAAGCAAAGAACTCTTGGGGAGCAACGGTGAAGAAGCCGGGGTCAAACATGCTTCGCAAATACTGCAAGGAGTCGTTTCCTGCGCGACTGATCAGATCGTTTCTCCGTTGCGTGAGAACTGGATTCTGGCCAACGCCAATCGCATCAACAATGTGATTGGCTTCGTGTGCCAAAACTGCCATCAGGCCGTCCATGCACACAGGGCTCATCTCATGTGGAAACGAGTTTTCCTGATATTGATCGGCCTGAACCGCAAAGACATTGATTGCCCACTCCGCCCAAACCGTGTAACTGGCTCCCCAAAAGTCAATCGCCGAAACGAAGTCAAGCTCCCAAAGTCCGCCGGGAATCGCCGAGAAGTAGTCATCAATTGCTGCAAGGGAGTAATCTACAAACCCGTTATTGTCCAAAATCAGAAACCCGTGATGATGAAAGATCGAATCGCGCAGTCCGGTCAACCCAAAAAGAACCGATAGCGAGTCTTTCCGGCCGTTGGTCAAGGGTCTTGTTTCCAACAGTGGAACTTGAGCTTGGCCGCGTAGAGACACAAGATACGGTTCAGTCGCCGGATTGAACGTAATGTAGGACTTCAGAAGGCCCGGATAACTGTTGATGAGTGCAGTGTAGAAAGAGTCGATTCTCGCTTTCGACGCGGCATCAATGTGACTCCGATACAACATGTACGCAAGGTACTCGTTGCAGAAACGAACCGTCGACCGAGCGTCCACGTCATTCGAAATCCAGATTGATAGCGTGTCCATATGCAAACCGATCATAGTGTCTATCTTCGTCATGAACGGTCGCATCAGCCCGTTCTGGAGGTCGCGATGTACGTCATCGCTGAACCACCAGAATACGGGATAGCCCAGATACGTGCGCAAAGGGTCAGTCAAAGGACGCACCGAGAAATAGCTGCTGAAATACTCTTCCCAGTCGCCGGAATTGTAAGATTCATTGGCGAGGATCATGTTGCAGCGGTCGACTGACTGCTGAACCCAGGATTCGGAGAGAATGGGAAAGTGGTGGTTCAATGTGTCTCGATCGGAGGTCGTGAGAGATCCGCGGGTCTCGATTGCAAAGAGAAGCGTGATTGACACGATACTTAGGATAGAGAGTCTCATATTAGTCTCCAGGAATGGTGTACATGGTTGGGAAGGCAGCCGTTTGATGTTACAGCGGCTCGTATAATCAAATGTCATGCCACTCTCCTCAGGAGACTAAATTCAAATTAACCGTGTATTTCCACGCCTCATCGAAACTGATCTTCGGTTCTGCCGCCATAGCTTTGAGGGATGCGTATGGATTTCCCCCCATACTCCCCTTGCCTTTCCGGTTAACTTTTCGCATCTTTCCACCATGCCGGTGATTGATATCATTATCCTCGTGATTCTCCTGCTATTCGCCCTCGCCGGGGTGAGAAGAGGGTTGCTCTGGGAACTGTTCACTGCCATCGGGCTCGTACTGGGCTTCCTGCTGGTCTATACCTTCCGAGCCGACCTCCAGGACCTTGTGATCCGGCTAACCGACGCCCGCTGGCAGCGGGAATGGCTCTCGGTCATCCTCTTCCTGGCCGCATTCCTCACGGTCTATCTCGGCTTCGCCGCGATTGGCCGCGCCATCCACAATCGCCTCGAAAAGACCCCGTTCAAGTGGCCCGATCGTGTCTTGGGGGTTGTGGCGGGGATCGCGAAAGGCGTTGTCCTCATCGCATTGTTGGTTATTGCTGCCGACTGGTTCGATCGCGAAGGGCATGTCAGAACGCTGCTGGACAAGTCAAAACTGGTCCGCTGGGGCAAAGTGGCCGTCTACAACATGACCCACTGGGAATCCGACGAAAAGAAGGACCTCGTACAAAACGATGGAAGCAGGAGCGAGGCTGACGAGGGGTTCGGAGTGAAGCGGAGAATTGAAAGTTAGCGCCCGGACATGATTTCGGAACAGACCTTACAGGCTCTTGAGTTTGACCGCATCCGCCAAGTCGCCGCTTCGCTGGCGACTTCTTCATTGGGTGAGGAGCGGCTGCTTGCACTCGCGCCCACCGAGTCTATGGCCGAAGCCGAACGCTGGATGGCGTTAACGACCGAACTCGTGCAGATTCTCTCCGCGAGTGATTTTCCCATCTATGGACTCATCGATATCCGGGAACTGCTCCAGCAAGCATCTGTGGCCGGCGCCTCACTGTTGCCCGAACAGATCTTTGCAGTCGCTATGACCATCCGCACGGCCGAACAGATTCAAAGTTTTCTCGCTGCCGGTCGAAGCAAAGCGCCGCTGCTCTTTGAGCTTGCCAAGCCGCTCGCTCCGCCAACCAAAGTCGCCAGGCAAATCGAACGCGCGATTTCCCCGGAAGGAGAAGTGCTCGATGACGCATCCCCCAAGCTGAAGCAGCTCCGCTCCGATATTCGAAAGGAAAGCAAGGCACTCGAGCATCGCATGAATGCGGTGCTGCACAAGTGGGCTGACCAGGGAGTACTGCAGGACACCGTCATCAGTTTCCGCGAAGGCAAGCTCGCGCTGCCCGTGAAAGATGAATTCCGGCACCGTGTGCAGGGAGTGATCGTGGACTCTTCGGCCTCCGGCGCGACGGTGTTTCTGGAGCCGGTGGAGACGCTTGAACTCTCCAATCGCGTGCGGCAAATCAGCCTTGAAGAGAAGCGCGAAATCCACCGCATTCTGCTCGACCTTACGGCGCAAATCCATGAGCAACTCGAGACCTTGCGCGATGCGCTCGCGATTCTGGCGGAGCTTGACGAGTTCTATGCCCGCGCACGCCTCGCTCTAAAATGGGAGTGCACGGCTCCAGAACTCAGCGAAAAAGGCGAACTCCGGCTGCTGCGGGCCAGGCACCCGCTGCTTATCGAACGGCTCAAGCATAAAGTCATTCCACTCTCCCTGGAAGTCATTCCGCCGCTGCGTACCGTGGTGGTCTCCGGACCTAATGCCGGCGGAAAAACCGTGCTGCTGAAGACGGTTGGGCTATTCGGGCTGATGGCGGCCTGTGGGCTGCTGGTCCCTGCGGCATCGGGCACGGTCCTGCCGCTTTTCAAGGGCATCCATGCAGATATCGGGGATGCGCAGAGTATCGAAAGCGACCTCTCTACCTTCACCGCGCATCTGGCGAGATTAAAGAGCATCGTCACCGATCCCGCGCGGCCCAAACTGGTGCTCGTCGATGAAATCGGAGCGAGCACCGATCCGGCTCTCGGGGCAGCGCTCGCGCAAGCCGTATTGCTTGAACTCACGGCACAGCAGGCGGTCTCACTTGTCACGACCCACCACGGAACTCTGAAGGCCTTCGCGCACGAAACCGGCGGAATGGAGAATGGCTCCATGGCCTTCGATGAAGAGAGTCTGGAACCGACGTACAAGTACCGTCCCGGTGTGCCGGGATCAAGTTATGCGCTCGAAATCGCCGACCGCGTTGGTTTTCCCAAGGCAATACTCGAAACCGCGCGAGGCTTGATCAACAGCGGAGTGCTCGGACTTGAACAGCTCGTCAGCGAACTTTCCAGAAAAATCGAGGAGTACGAGAAGCTCCGTCGCGAGAGCGATGTGAAACTCAACGAGTATGCCGCGCTCCAGAAACTCTATGCGGAAAAAACCAAAGAACTGAAGAAAGTGCAGGCCGAAGTCAAGGCCAAGGCGGTGGCGGAGGCGGAAGCGATGATCGAACGCACCGGCCGGGATATGGACGCCGCAATTCAACAGCTTAAAAAGGAGCAGGCGAGCAAGCAGGCCATTCAAGCGGCTCGCGAGCGCATCATTGCCGCCCGCGAAGAGGTTGAAAAAATCCGCGAAGAAGTGAAGAAGGAGTTGAAACCTTCCGAGCCCGAGCGACAGCGGATTGAACGATGTGCAATTGGAGATCGTGTGGAAATCGACGGCGTGCAGGAGGTGGGAGTCGTCGTCGGCATGCAGAAGGGCGGGGAGCGGGTGGAAGTGGAAGTCGGCGGCGTGCGCTTGTGGACCGAGCGAAAAAAACTCTTCAGGCCGCAGGCTCGCCTTAGTCGAGATGAATCAAAAGTCAAAATGAATATCGCGCTCGAAAAAAAGTGGGTGCCAATGCAGATCGACGTGCGCGGCAAATACGGTGACGAGGCGATTCCGGAAATCGAGAGCTATCTCGCTGCCGCCGTGGACAACGGCTACAAGGAAGTCACGATCATTCACGGGAAGGGTACGGGTGCTTTGCGGGTGAAGGTGCGCGATTTGTTGAACTCCCATCCCTTAGCCAGGAGCTTTCGTGACGGTGGGCAGCGCGGTGACGATTTCGGAAGCACCGTGGTCGTGCTGGATGTGTGAGTTCATAACCTGACTCAGCTACATCCTGCGGCGGTGTCGGCATGCTTGAAGCCGACCCGTTGACCAGCCCACAGTCTTTTTGAGTTAATCTGTAAAACGCGTCTCAAGCATAACAAGGCGGGTTAGCACGGCGACATCATGAATGTTTTCACAAACCACTTGTGCGTCACCCGCCCGGAATGCGTGTCGGCTGCAAGCAGACCGACAACGCCACTTTACTCCACAGAAACTGGGAAAGCATTGTGTATCCCAAAAATATCAGAGGGGAGTGCGACATCTATAGCGTGTCGTCCCGGACTTCGCGCAAGTCTTCGACGAGCGAATGTCCGGGATCTCTCGGCCCGCTCTCAGAAAATGCAACTTCCCGGCCCGAGTTCGATTCTAACTTCATGACGGCCGAAATCAGGTTCCCATGAGTTCTTTCAAGTAATTGATTAATTAATTGTTTACACTGCCAAGGGAACCTCTTGCTGAGAGTTCAGGTTACAGCAATTGTCAAACAAGCCCGCACAGAAAATCCCTCGCGGGAACCCTGAGATGTCTATCATCGGAACACCATAACTTATGTCAGCTCTGCATTCGCATCGCAAACGCAATTTAATTGTCACCGTAAGCCTCGTACTGGCCGGGCTCGTCGCAGGTGTGCTACTCACGGCCCGCATGGACTGGACGGAAGCGAGCACTGCACAAGGCGTTGCCCCGCCCGTCAATATGCACTACGCGGCACTCGCCGGTGCGGTCAATGAATCCGGCGAATCGCCGTTTGTTGCCGTGGCTGAACGCGTCGCGCCAACCGTGGTCAACATCACCAGCGACCGAAAGGTCACTTCCTCGGGCGATGCGCGCGAATTCTTCCGCAACTCACCGTTCTGGGAGTGGTTTCATCCCGATGGACAGGAGGACCAACGGCAGCCGCGTCGCAGGGAGTATCATGCTCCCTCTACCGGATCAGGCATGATTGTCAGCCGCGACGGTTATATTCTGACGAACAATCATGTTGTGGAAGACGCCGATAAGGTGACTGTGAAGACGCAGGACGGCAAAGAGTACTCGGCGGAAATCGTCGGGAAGGATCCCGATACCGATGTGGCGCTGATTAAGGTTGGTCACGAATTCGCGGCGCATGAGGTTGCGGCCATCGGCAACTCCGATGAGATCAAAGTCGGTCAGTGGGCCATCGCAATGGGAAATCCACTCGGTCTCGAGTGGACATTGACCGTGGGTGTCGTGTCCGCAAAGGGCCGCACCAATCTCGCGATTCAGGGTGGCGGTCCGTCTTATCAGGATTTCATCCAGACCGACGCGTCGATTAATTTCGGAAATTCCGGCGGACCGCTCTGCAATATTCACGGCGAAGTCATCGGCGTCAACACGGCCATTAATCCTTCCGGACAGGGAATCGGATTTGCCATCCCGATCAACATGGCCACAAAGGTCATGAAACAACTCAAGGAATCAGGAACGGTGGCTCGCGGCTATCTCGGGATTCGTCCGCGTGAACTGACTCCGGCCTTGAAGCGCGCGGTGGGTTTCCCCGAAGCGCAGAACGGCATCTTTGTCGACATGGTCGAGAAGGACAAGCCGGCTGCCGAAGGCGGCATGAAAGAGAGCGACATTATCACGAAATTTAATGGCCGCAATGTGGACAACGTCGATCACTTCCGCATGCTCGTGGCCGACAATCCTCCGGGCAGTCACGTGACCGCAGAAGTGTTCCGAAACGGCGATTATAAAGCACTCGATTTCACGCTCGGCGACCGCCGCGAACTGGCCACGCTGATGGGGCAGGAGCAGGGCGGGGTCGAGGAGCAAGAGGAGCCGCAGCAGTTTCTCGGTATTCAGGTCGAGCCGATCACCGAGTCGCTCGCCCGGGCTCTCGAACTCGACGATACCTACGGTGTCGTGATCACCGACATCGAGCCGGACAGCCCCTCCGCCGAGCAGCTTCGTGAACGCGATGTGATCATTGAACTGGATCGCCGCGAAGTCAACGACATCGGCGACTATCGCTCCATCGTGGGCAGCCTGCAGGGATCGGACAAGACGATTCTCTTCCGCATCATCCGCAACGGGAATCGTACCTATGTTGCGGTAGAGCCGAAGAAGTGAGAGCGACCTGACACGATATGCAAAAGGCCGGACACATGCTGTCCGGCCTTTTGCGCAAGAATGCGGCTCCTGCTCACTTCAATAGCACAATCTTCTCCACCGCAGGAGACCTGTTGCCGATGGTCGACGATGCGCGCACAAAATAAATTCCGGTCGGCAGATCCGATCCGTCGAAACTAATCGTTCGCTCCACCGATGATGAGCCGCGCCAAAGTTCGCGCACACGCTGACCCAGTGTGTTGAACAGATCAACTGCATACTCTCCTGGCGGCGCAAGCAGCGTGATCCGCGCCGTTGCGTTGAAGGGATTGGGAAAGACGGAGAGCTGCAACTCGGACGGGAGCAGAGCTTGGTCCACACGCACATCAAGGAATAGTGTATCTGTTCGCCATGGCTCGAAGTTGATATTGTCGCCGACGCGATCCCCCTGACCGCCCGGATTGAAGTCGGCATGGTACGGCCCGCTCGCGTGTCCCCACCAGTTTGAACTTGCATCAACAATTGGAATTTCAGCGCCGGCCGCAAGGGCATATCCGGAACCTTGAAACAGGTTGTCGCGCACAATGAACTCCCATCCGTCCGCGATCATCACGGCTGGGATGTTGTTATTGGACGGACCGGAAAATCGGTTTCGCCACAAGTGCGCGTTGTCCGACACAAGGAGTGCGCGGAAGAATCCGGTTGTCCCGCAACTGTCAAATACGTTTTCACGGATAATCGCCGCGAAGCCGTCCGTGATCCCTTCACACTGTACTCTCATGCCGCCGCCACCCTGTCCTTGTTGGACACGGTTGTTGATGAATCTGTTACCAAGGATGCGGTTCGTGTCCGGTGAGTCGCACACACAATTTAACTGGATGCACGATCCGCCTACGACCAGTGAGGTGAACAGATTCGACTCGAATTGGAGTCCACGCAGGTCGGCGGTAAAAATCGGTTGCGGTGAGCGTATTGTGCTAGGTCCAAACTGACATCCGCGCACGACGATTCCAGATCCGATCATCCATATCCACTCGCCAACGTCACTGCGCTCGCGAAACCAACAGTCTTCCACAACAGCGCTATCTCGGACCCACATCATCATACCCCGGCGTGTGTGAAAGGACGAGCGGTATAACTCAAGTCGAGCGAGACCCTGCGACGACAAACAGGCACCGACATTGTCTTCGAAAATGCAGTCTTCAATGATTACACGATGACCGCCCGGATGCAGCCCAACATGCGTCGAATCGAATACGCAGCGGCGATAGGTCGCGCGATTTGCATAGCTGAAGACCCCACCCACGCTGGCATCGTCACGCGAGTGCATTGCCGCGCCGTTGTAGAATTCGAAGTCCTGTACCACGGCCGAACCTGTCACGTTCACGGTCAAGCACGCAAGCTGGTTAGGATGCTCAAGCGGCGTTGGATCGATTATTGGCCGGAGATAGTCGCCTGAGTCGGGTTCAACATCCCCGTGGAGCGCAAAATCGACACCTGGCGGAGTCGTCAAAGCCTCGTGATACGTCCCAGGCGTCGCCAACACAGTGTCTCCGCTTTCGATACAGTTCAGAGCTGCCTGAATTGTCGGATAGTCGGTCGGAACGCGACGTACTGTGGCTGTAGCGGCAGCGTAATGTACAGCGATGCATGCCAGAAAAATATTAGGCAGCCGTGAGACGATTGACCGCATTACTCTGCAATCTTGGCCCGCGCCACACAAGCGGCGCCGCAGTCGGCGCAATTGCCTGCCTGGCCGGCGCATTCAATTTTGCATGCGTAAAGTGTGTACGTTTGTCCGCGCTCAAGCGTTACACATGTGCACCCGACGTCGCACCCGCTCTCACCACACTGGGTATGCGCGCAGGCGAGCGTAAGATCTCCTTTGTAAACGTACACTTCTGCCTGGCACTGCCGGCAGCTGTCGCCGCACGTGACGATCCAGTCTGCGCATAGCTGGTACGATCCAGTGCAATTGACCGTAAATGTGCTACTTTGACATGCGTGCCCGTCCATCCCCGTGCATTGGTCTCCATCAGTGTTATACTGGCAGGTCACGTCCATGATTTCAGTAGTTCCCGTAATGCACGGCAGATCGGTCTGCCCGAATGAAACGTTCACCATCAGGCTGACACCTACGATGAATCCAACAATCAGCGGTCTCTTCATGATGCACCCCGTTAAGTTAATTTGTAACGACAAGACCCCTCTTGTCCCGAGGGTGCTTCCAAATTAAGCAAAAAAAAAAACAACTGTCAAGAGGGGCACGCAAGCTCCAGATTACACTTGGTAACGTGCCGCAACTCGGGCAGATAGAGAGGTAATCGGTGCCCGGACTGCTTGAGCGCTCGTACCGCTTTTCCGCGCCGCTGAATTTTCCCGCGACGCTGCGCTATATCGGTCGCTTCGAAAACGATCGCATGAATGCCGTCATTGACGGTACCTATTATCACGTGCTTGCCGACGCGCGCGGAACTTTTCTAATCGCGGTTTCGCAGAGTTCGCCGCAGCGCTTACGCGTGCAGATGCTGACCGGCCGGCCGAGCCGCAGCAGGAGCGAACTAATTACGCGGTTTGTCGCGCGCACTTTCGGTTCATGCGCAGACCTGAACCGGTTCTACCGCTTGCGCACAACCGATGAAGTCCTGCACAAGGTACGCAGGAGGTACCGCGGCCTGCGCGTAGTAGGAATTGTCAGTTTGTGGGAGTGTCTCGCCTGGGCGATCATCGGCCAGCAGGTGTCCGTACAGTCCGCATTCGCCGTGAGATCGCGACTGTCGCGGCGGGCCGGAGCATCCGTAGTCTACAAAGGCGAGGTGTTCGAGGGATTTCCTGCCCCCGGGCAATTTCTGACGTTGAGTAGTCATGCCCTGCGCGAGGATGGATTCTCGCGGCAAAAGGCGCAGTACGTTCAGGAACTTGCCGAGCGGATTGTCGGTGAAGATCTTGACGAAGAGCGTTTGCTCACACGGCCGAAAGACGTCGCGCGCAAGGAACTGCTCTCCCTGCGCGGCATCGGACCGTGGACCTGCGAATACACCATGATGAGAGTCTTTGGCGACACCGATGCGCTTCCGCTTGAGGACATCGGTCTGCGCAACGCCGTCGCCGCCGAGTATGGTCTCGGCAAACAGGCGACGATGGAGCAAGTGGCCGAGATCAGCGACGCCTGGACGCCGTTTCGCGGGCACGCAACCTTTTATCTCTGGCAAACATTGGTGAAGTGAGAACATAACGTGTTCTATTGGGCGAAGCTCAAGTCCCCGCTTGGAGAGTTGTACATCCTTGCGACGCCGCGGGCAATTGTCAAGATGGCGTACGGTGCGGAGTACTTCGAATTCGAAGGCGCTCACAGCCAGACCCCGCTCCTGAACGAGGCGCGTCGCCAAATCGCGGCTTACTTTTCCGGTAAGCTTAAGACATTCGATCTGCCCGTCGCAATTCCGGGGACGGAATTCCAACGGGCGGTGTACCGCGCAATGAAGAAAATTCCGTACGGTCAATTGAAAAGCTATGGAGAAGTCGCCGTGCGAATTCACCATCCGCGTGCCTCGCGCGCCGTCGGCACCGCCTGTGCAAGAAACCAATTGCCCCTCATTATCCCCTGTCATCGCGTCGTCGCGTCAAACGGAATCGGCGGCTATGGCGGCAGTCTGTGGATGAAGCAGTGGCTGCTGGCCCATGAGGCAAAGTTCAAATAGCGGCTTGCAATTCTGGCAAGAATCCAGTATCTTATCAATTGAACGTCTGGCCAGCGGGTCATTGTTAGCATCGCGTTGCGAACTCAAGACATAGAATTCCACGACAACATGGAGCGCACATGAAAATAGATATTCCATTGCCCGAACTCGGCGAGAGCATCGAGAAGGGAGACATCGTAAAGTGGCTGGTTAAAGTAGGCGATCTTATCGCAATGGATCAACCGGTGATGGAAATCGAGACCGGTAAAGCCGTTGTCGAAGTCCCGTCGACCGGAGCGGGTCGCGTGGCAAAGTTGCACTTTGAAGAAGGCGACTCCGCAAAGGTTGGTGATGTCATTCTTTCTCTCGAAGGTGAAGGGACCATTCCGGCGGCAGCCGGGGCTCAAGGTAATGCCACCACGACAAAGCCGGAGGCGAAAAGTGTTACAGCAGTCGAAAAGGCGACCAAGAAGAGTTCTCCGTCAACTTCGCCAAAACCAAATGGCGAGACTAGTCTCCCGGCCTCTCCGGGAGTGAAACGTATCGCGCGCGAAGCGGGGATAGAACTTTCACAAGTCTCCGGCACAGGGATAGGCGGAAGAATCACCGTCAGCGATCTTGCCGCGCGAATCGGCGTTTCCGGTATCGCTCCGACTCCGCAAATGAAACTTCCCGACTTCTCCGTCTGGGGAGAGACGGAGGTCAAGCCCATGTCCAATGTGCGCAAGGCCACGGCAGAGCATCTCTCGCGATCCTGGGTGGCGACGCCCCAGGTGACGCAGTTCGACAAGGCGGACATCACGCAACTTGATCTGCTGCGAAAAAAATACGCAGCGAAGGCGGAGGCAGCCGGCGGCAAACTGACCATGACGGTGATTGCAGTGAAACTGTGTGCCGCCGCGTTAAAAAAGTTTCCGCAATTCAATGCCAGCATCGACATGTCCTCGGCCACGGTCGTCTTTAAGAGATACGTTCACATCGGCGTCGCCGTGGATACGGATCGCGGCCTGCTTGTGCCGGTGCTGCGGGATTGCGATCGAAAGGGGATGCTCGAACTGTCGACCGAACTTGCGCAACTTTCGGAGAAAGCCCGCAAGGCACAACTCTCGCTCGAGCAGATGCAGGGGGGGTGTTTTTCGATCTCCAATCTCGGTGGTATCGGCGGCACGGGATTTTCCCCGATTGTCAACGGGCCCGAAGTTGCAATTCTCGGCATGAGCCGTGCGGCCACGGAGCCCGTGTGGACCGGCACACAGTTCGAACCGCGCCTCATCATGCCGCTCGCGCTTTCCTATGATCATCGGTTGATTGATGGTGCCGACGCGGCGAGATTCCTTCGCTTCATCTGCGAGGCCATGGAAGAGCCGCTCACACTTTTTTTATAACTCTTGAAATCATCTCATGCGGGAGAACGGAATGCAGACCAGTTCTCACGGCCCGAATCGCCGCTTATGGTTGCTGGCCGGAATGCTATCCATAATCGGATGCAGCGAGTACGCGCAGGACGTTATTCGCTACTCAAACAAGACCACCGCAGCGCTGGTTGCAACCGGTGACGGCGGCGTCCTTGCAATCGTGAATGTCGAGACAAATGATCCGTCGCGGCAAATGTTCTTTGACTATTCCGCTCCTTTTAAGTATGCAGCGGCCTATCGATTGGATGGCGACGGCGGAGAGTTATGGGTACAGGAGCCCATTGAATTTCGCGGTCTTGCGTTGGAGCAAGCCACGATTGGGGAGCGCAAGCAGGAGGGCCACTTCATAATTGCAGGCGAAAATCACCATCGCGACGATGCGCCGGCGGTAATCGCGCGGCTGGATTCCATCGGTACGGTTCTCGATGTCTATCCGCTGACGACACTGGCCCCGTTCCACAAGTTATACGGAACGACTGGACCGGAATTCCTGATGTTTTTGTACTCGGATCACTCGCTCCGCTGGTACTTGAAGCGCGAACATTTCATGGATCGCAGCGTTACCGAAGGTCCGCTTCTGCTTGATCTTCCCGCAGACGAGTTTGGCGCACTGGCGATCAATCGCAATCTCGAATGTATTGTCGCCACTGGGACTGAAAATTACGGCAGTTGCGTCATCGTTGCCGATGGGACACTCGATATTCTCTGGACCTATGACACGCACGAAATTCAGGTTCAGTCCGTGGCTTGGCATGGCGAGGATGCCGTGGCCTGTGGCGTCCAGCCGATTGCAGGCACCGCGAATCGCGAGCTGATCTTGATTCGCCGATCCGGGAATCGGGAAGTATCTGAGCGAGTGTTGTATTCCTCACCTCATTTACAATCCGCTCCGCTGCTGCACGTCCCGGCGTACGGAGATCTGCTGGCGATCTGCGTCACGTCTGAATTCGATTCGGGCGACTTACTTCTTGTCGGCCAGGATTCCACCGGCGCAGGCTTCGTCTCGCCAATGCGAATTCCCGGAAAGCAGACTCCCACTTGCGTTCTCGAGTTTGAAGACGGCACATTGATGATTGGCGGCGGACGCGTCTGCGACGACACCGGAGATCAAGATGCATTCGTGATGCGCGTTTCGCAAAGCGGTGAAGTCATCTGGTATCAGACCATTGCGCGCTAATCACAAGCTCCCGCACGGGGGCCTGCGTGGCACTAAGGCGGTGAAACTCCTCGTTGCAGTTGTTTCATGCTTATGTTTTGTCTGGCACTCCTATGCCGCGCCCGCAGCGCGAACCCCGGAATCGGCGGCTCTTGACAGTGCCCTCGGCCTCATCAAATTGAGCCGCGAGCAATTTCGAGTCGATCCCGGAATCATGCTCACGCGGCCCGGACAATTGGCGAAACTTCCCGTGTTCGAGCAGTGGTTTAATGAACCGCTAAGAATTCCGGCGCACGAAACTCACCTGCGCGACGCGATCATCGGCGGCATTGGCAAGCTCGATCCGTTGTTCGCCGTCTCCGCCTCATTGATCGCGTCAGGTACGCGGCGCGACTTGATAGGGCCCAACGCCGCTGAAAAATACGCTGCCCTGGTCGATATCGAAAGCCCTCTGGCGAGCGCATTGCATCGGCTTGACTCGGCTGCGCGCGGCCCGGCCGTCGATCGAGTGCCGGCCGAATTGCAGACCGTCGCCGCAACGATATTACTGGCGATCAACGACGCGCTTGCCTGGCGAAAGATGGCGCTGCGCAATGTCGACGAGCAAGCCGCGCGCGCGCTGCTGAATCAACCGCTGGAGTTTTCCGATCGGCGACCCGCAGCCGTGCTGGATACGATTTTCCCCGAAAGCTACTTGAGATACTACGAGGGCATCGAAAATCTTGAGCGAGTCGATTTAGCGCTGCTTTGTGCCTCCGCCGACGATTTGTGCTCCGTCATTGACGCCGCGATTTCCGCGCTTGATACGATTGAGATCCCCGAGGCGCTGAATTTCATGTGGCGTACGCAGCACGGGGATGTCATCATTCGCGGCGCTCGCGCCTCGCATGGAATGGCCAACGACGAAGAGCCGTTACTTGCGCTCGGCATGGACGGCAACAGCCATCACGGTGGAAACGGACGCGGGACGGTGAGCGTCGTGATCGATGTTGGCGGAGATGATCTCTACGTAAACTCGGGCGGAGAGAGTGGGCTGTGGTGCCCGGCCGGAGCGGGAATACTTGGCATCAACATTGTGGCAGATCTCTCCGGCAATGATCTATACACATCGACCGAGTTTTATGCTCAAGGTTGTGGTCTTGGAGGAGTTGGCATCTTGTGGGACCGCGCGGGAGATGATCGCTACCATGCGCTCGGGGGTGCGCAGGGATTCGCGAACTACGGTGTCGGGATCCTTTGCGATGTCGCGGGAAACGATTTCTACCATGCCTATAACTGCGCGCAAGGTTGCGGTCTGACTCGCGGCTGCGGAATGCTTGTCGATTTCTTCGGAGATGACCGCTACATTGCCGACGACGACACGATTCTTTTTCCCAGTCCGCAGTCCAAGGATCACAACGCGAACATGTGTCAAGGCGCAGGTTACGGAGTGCGGCGAGACTACATCGACGCTCACTCCGTTGCAGGCGGCGTTGGATTGCTCGTGGACGGCGGCGGCACCGATGACTATTGGGGTGGCGTTTTCTGTCAGGCGGTGGGATACTGGTATGGCATCGGTGTGCTCGACGATCGCGGAGGAAACGACCGCTATCGCGGAGTTTGGTACACGCAATCCGCCACGGCGCACATGGGCGTGAGCTGTCTTGTGGACAGCGGAGGAGACGATGTCTATCAGGGCGTGATGACGATGGGCGCATGCGCGGCACACGACTTTTCCGTCAGCGTTTTCGTCGAAACCGCAGGAAACGACTCCTTTCAGCACAAGGCCAATTGTCTCGGTACGGCGCTCAACAGCAGTGTCAGTCTGATGATTGATCGCGCGGGTAATGACGTCTATTCGTGCGAAAACGGTCTCGGCTATGCGATCAACTCAGCGGCAGCGGGGATCCGCAGCGAGGCGGCAACCTACGGCCTGTTTCTCGATCTTGACGGCACGGACGTTTATCCGGGAAGCAGTCGCTTTGATAACGGGCACTGGGTACAGCCGGATACGAGCGATCATCCGGACGTGCGCGCCGCGGGTTTGGACTACTCAATCGGCGCTTTGCCCCCGAAATAATTCAAAATCGCCTGTGCAAGTTCAAAGGAGAGATCATGCGAATTCCATTGCTACTTCTCCTGTTCGCAACTGTCTCGCATGCCGTGCCCACGCCACGCGATCCGCACCCCGTCGTGTCGGAAGCTGTCACGCAGATCAGCGCGGATTCGATCCATGCCTTTATTGCGCGGCTCGACGCCTTTCACACCCGGCACACCTACAGCGACACCACAAGCGACACCGCCGGAATCGGTGCCGCGTTGAGATGGGTCGAAGCAAAAGCGAGCTTGTTCGATCTGCACGATCGTTTCAGCTTCGAGTATTATCCCTGGACGCGGAACTGGCAAGGACAAAACATCACGCGGCATGTGTTGATTTGCCGAGTTCCGGGAAGAGCAGAGGATCGCGCGCGATATATTGTCGGCGGTCACATTGATTCACGCACGGTCGGCATCACCGATCTTGGTCGCGCTCCCGGAGCCGATGACAACGCCAGTTCGTGCGCGGCATTGCTGGAGCTGCTGCGCGTGCTGCCCGATACACTTGAACATGATCTTGAAGTTCTCTGGTTCACCGGAGAGGAGCAGGGACTGTGGGGCAGCGCGGACTATGCGAACTTCCTCGACGATCGGAACGCGCGTGTGGACGGCGTGATTGCGATGGACATGATCAGTCACATCGCAACGAACACCGGCGCGGTGGATTCGATTTCCTGCCGGCTCTATGCGCAGGGTCTGGTTTCTCAAGGCGGCAGCGCGAGCATTTCGCGGAATTGGCAACGCTGGTTCCGCTGGGTGAGCGAGCGTTATGTGGACGACTTCACCATGGTAATTTTCGCGGCAACGGACCGACCGGGTCGAGGGAGTGACCATATCAGCTTTTCCGAAGCAGGTTATCCCGCGCTGCGTGTCATCGAGCGCAATGAGGATCTCGCTTATCAGCACACCCCCAACGACTTGACCGAGTTTACGACGCCGACGTACGCTCGAAAAGTCGCGATGGTGACCTTCGGCGGCTTGATCAACGCACTGCAAGCGCCCACTCGTCCGGCGAGACCCGGCTCGTCGATGGCGGAAACTCCCGTCATCGAAATTCCGGATTCCATCGCTTTGCCGGAAGGCGGCGCATTCTTTCTGGCGATCCGCCAGCTTTCCAGCAACGACTTCGACACCATATTTGATCTCGGATCTTCGCGAAGCTACACATTCGATTGGGGAACCACAGGACAGATATTCTACTGCTCCATCGCAAGATCAAATGCGAGCGGATATGTCTCGCCGTTTTCCACCGAGTTGCGCGTGGACTATGTGCTTCCTGCCGGAGAACGGCCCGCACTCGTTCCTGCACAAACCACTCTCGTGGCCTCTCCAAATCCGTTCAATGATGAAATCCGCCTGGAAATCGATCTTGCACAGGCGGGAAATGTGCGCCTGGCAATTTACGATCTGATGGGCCGCCTGGTTACGGTACTCGCTAACGAGCATCGCGCGGCCGGACCAATGACACGGTTCTGGGAAGCGCACGACGTCGCGACGGGGATCTACTTCCTCCGCCTTCAAGCGCCGGATATCTCGCTGTCTGAAAAGGTTCTGCTGCTGAAGTAATTGAACGTCAAGTTGATCGCAGCGGACGCGCGGAGACTCGCCCCGCCGTCCGACGCACCGGACTATTGTGGTTGTACGCTCGGCCCTCACCCTAAGCCCTTGCCCTTGTGTATCTATTCCTGATCATTGTCATCGCAATTAACGGCGCGGTCCACGGTTTTCTCTACTGGCGATTTGTCGCGGCATTTGCCATTGCTTCGCCGGCGTGGCTGTGGACGCTTCGCGGACTGTTTGCCTTTCTTACGCTCTCCTATATTATTGCCCGAACATTGGAATCGACCCCGGTTCCGATGTCTGTGCTGACGACGTTGAACTGGATCGCGAGTGTCTGGATGGGATTTACGGTCCAGTTTCTATGGATCGGCCTGCTTACGTTCTTTATTCACCTGATCCTGCTGGTCACCGGACTCTGGCAGAAAGTTCCGTTCGATCAACAAATCCTCATCAGCCGCACAACCGGCATAGTGGCAATCGCCTTCGCCGCAGTCATCTGTAGTTACGGCTATTGGCGAGCGCACGCCCCGGCGGTGGTGAACGAATACAATGTGCCGCTCAAAGGCTACACACAGGAACTTGCCTATTTGAAAGTCGTGCAGGTTGCGGATTTTCATGCCGGCATGTTGATCGGGGCCGAGCGACTCTTGCCGATGGTCGAACAGGTACAGGCGCTCAATCCCGATCTGATACTGGTGCCCGGCGACATCATCGATGCGCCGCCGCATCTATTGCGCGATCTCATCCCCGTCTTTGACCGTCTCGATGCTCCGCTGGGAGTATACGGCACGACCGGAAACCACGACTTCTACATGGGTCATGCCGGCGCGTTCGGAGTGAGCGGGG
>CAZGVT010000014.1:0-3295 GCA_964529255.1 uncultured Alphaproteobacteria bacterium
CCGTAAAGGAGTACGTTTTGTTCGTGGAACCGGAATAGGTCCCCGCTGTCGTGATGGCAGCGGTGCCACTCCAGTCTGCATCGGTTTCGGCAACATCGATGCGGGTGCTCGCGAAGTCGAGATTCGTCGGGTTTGACGATACGGTAATTTCGTTTTCCGTTCCGGTTTCGTTTGCAGTGAGGACAAGCCGGTAACGGTTACTCGCAGAGCCGTCGTCAAGAATCGTGGCGGTAACCAGGTTGTCGTTGTCAGCGTCGGAGTTGATCAGATTCCGGAGTTGTTCGAGCGTCGTGGCCGCAGAGAGGTCGGCGTCGGCGATTGTGATAGTTTCCCCGTTGATCGAGATCACGAGGTTGCCACCGCTGTCACCGACGCCGGTTGCATTTTGATCGGGCCAGCCCTGCGACGCAATGCGATGGGCTGACGCCAGTTGCAGAACTTCCACCGAATGCGCTCCGACGGCGGCGGAAGCATCGGCCGCCACAGCCACGATGTCTTCGTCGGACGTGGAAACCGACTTGGAGACGAATTCGGACCGTCTGTCTATGGCCTCGGCGGCGGTTTGAAGCGAGAACACTTTGCTCTGGATCTGCGCCCAGAGATTGAGCTTTGTCTCGTTTTCCGATTTTCGCTCTTCGAGCAGCGCGACTCGCCGGCGCTCGATGGCCATCAACTGTTGAATCGTGGATTCCCAGTCGATACCGGAGACCAGACCGGTTACAGTAGAAGTTGGAGTAGACATGCTTCACCTCAAATTCAAGACGACGCCTGAACGGTCGGAATGCAATCGGGCTTCATTCGTTGACCGCTTCGGCGTCGTCTTGAGTGAGGTCGAAGCGGCCTTAGCCGACCAACTGGGCCACGATGTTGGGCAGCGAGTTTGACGTGCTCAGCATCGAAACGCCCGTTTGCATGAGAATTTGCGCTCTCGTGAAATTCGACATCTCGGCGGCAAAGTCCGTGTCACGAATTGTGGACTCCGAGGCGACGGCATTTTCATGAGAGATCTTCAGGTTCAGAATGGTGTTCTGCAGACGCTCTACCATTGAACCGATGAACGTGCGCTGAGTATCCTTGGAGTTGATCGCCGTGATCAGGTTGTCGATGGCACTCTGCGCTGAGGCCGTGTCGGCGACGTTCAGACTGGTCAAGCCAAGCGCCGACGCGGTCATGCCGCCGAGATTTACATAGTAGTAGTCGAGCGCGACTTCATTCTGCTCGCCGATGTGGAACTTGATCGCTCCGTTGGACGCGGCCGTCGACACGGCATTAAATCCGAGCGCGAGAGTCGTGTCCGTGCTGGCCGTTGCCGCCGCATGGCTGCCGTCGAGCAGGTAGAAACCGTTGTAGTTCGTGGTTCGCGAAATCCGGTCAATCTCGGACTTGAGCTGCTGGAATTCGACATTTGCAACTTGGCGATCAAGAGTCGTGAGGACTCCGTTTGCCGCCTGAACTGCAATGGCGCGCATGCGGACGAGTTTTTCGTCGATGACGGCAAGCGCACCTTCCGCCGTCTGCAGCATGTTCACATTGTAGTTTGCATTTTTCTCAGCTTCCTGCATGCCCACGATGTTTGCGCGCAGGCGCTCGGAAATGCCGAGACCGGTCGGGTCATCCCATGCATAATTAATGCGCAGACCGCTGGACAGTCTCTGTACTGCTTGATCCAGATCATTCTGGGAAACCCAGACGGCCCTCTGTCCGCTAAGCGACAACAGATTATGATTGATCCGGGTACTCATTCGCGTCCTCCTTTATGAACCTCAATTTCAACTGGTTTCGGTTGTCCGAAGGAATCCCGTGGGCATGACCCCTTCGGGTTCGTTGAAATTATCGGCTCAAGGAGAATGAACTTGAGCGAGCGTGAGATTCGCCTATTTCGCCAGCTTGTTCCTCCGGGTCAGCAGTTTCGCACCCGCCACATAAACAGCGAAATCAGAAGCCACTGTGTTGCGAGCCCGCTACGGGAGCCGGTTGAGTTGAACCAGTCGCGCAGCGAGTCCATATTGAAATGCGACGCGAGCGCATCACTGTGGGTCAGTTTCTGTTTTATTTTTTCAGCCGGAGAGGAATGCAAGAGGACTCTAAGATTCGCATCGAAGGGTTTCTTGGTTCTTTTCAACGTTTCTTCGGGTACGATATCGCTGAAAGACTGCTTGAGAAGTCGCTTGCCAAATCTGGCACCGGGATGTTTGATTGAATCCGGCGTATTTATAACGAAATCGACAAGGTCGCGGTCGATGTAAGGGACTCTTCCCTCCACCGATCGTGACATTGCGGCGCCGTCCAACCGACTGAGCAAGTGCGGCAGGTGGGCACGCACAAGAAACAGGTCGAGATTAACGCTTCCATAGCCGTCCAGGCACTCATTCCAAATGGATCCGTAGGGATTGGCGGCTTCGGCACTTTTCAAGGTATCACGATATTCGGGTTTCAGCAGCACACTCAGCAGCTCAAGCGGCGTCCATGCAGTTATGCTTGCAAAGAAGTTTGCGGCCGACTTCAGGTCCGCACCGGGCCATTCAGCGGACAGCGCCTTTCGCATGACCGGCTGCGCGGAGTCCGCAAGCCGTGTACTTCGCGCATACAGCTGCATGGCGCTTAGAACGAGTTCATACCCACCGAACAATTCATCTGCGCCTTCACCCGACAAGATTGCCCTGACGTCGCTCGATGCGCGTTCAGAAAGAGCCGAGATCAGCACCTCATTGGGCAGGCAAACCGGCATGCCGCGAAGTACCGATAACTCATTCGTCCTTTCGAAGAACTCGTCCGCGCTTAGCACACACTCCGTGTGACGAGTGCGGAGAAATTCGGAAACCCGGCGAGCCTCCTTGAGGTCCTCTTCGTCGCCTTCGAGCGCAATAGCATAGGTTCTTGGGGTGGCCGGCATTGTGGCCTTCATCAGCGCCGCGACAATTGCGCTGTCAACGCCACCCGAGAGAAAAGCGCCAACTTCACTATCCGCGAGCGCCTGGCGTCCGACACTCAGATGCAGCAGGTGACGCAGTTTTGCCTGAAAGAAGGCCGCGGTAGATTCGGAACCGCAATCGATGATCGGGTAGCCAAGCCTTGCAACGGACTTCGCCCCACAGGCTGAAACCTCAATGGTCTCTCCGGGTCGCACACATTGAATTCCGCTGAACAGAGTCTGGTGTTCGCGGTGCAACCTTCCATGCGTCAGAAAATGGACGAGGCCGATGGGATCGAGTTTATCGACTGAATCATCACTGGATGCCAAGGCCGCCGGCTCGCTCGCAAAATCTACTCGTCCTTTGCGAGTCGAATAGTAAAG
>CAZGVT010000014.1:3305-9297 GCA_964529255.1 uncultured Alphaproteobacteria bacterium
ACGGTCGCGCACAAGATACAGTTTGTCGCATACCGGGTCGAAGAGTGCGAAGGCAAACATTCCGTTGAGACGCGACCAGGCCTCTACGCCCCACGTCTCATAGGATGCCAGCAAAACCTCGGTATCACTTTGCGTCCTGAACGGATATCCGCGCGCAATGAGTTCGGCTCGAAGTTCGGTGGCATTGAATATCTCGCCGTTGTAAGTCACTACGACACCACGGCGACTTTTCATCGGTTGCTTGCCGCCGTGCGAGTCCACCAGCGGCAGCCTCGTATGCGCAAGGGCGACGTGGTCTTGACTCCAAAGGCTGCGGTCAAAAGGTCCCCGGTGATGGAGCCTTCTCGACCGCAAATCGATCTCGTCAGCCTCGGCTTCAGATCGATCCATGCAGAATTGTCCGGTGATTCCGCACATGGATTATGTTGACGAATCGATTCTGCGGCCGACGTTTGCCAATCCGCTGTAGCGACTGACTGCGGACCGACCTGCCACAAGTCGCGCGAGTTTTGACCCGATCAGTTGTTGATTCCAGAGCGTCTGACGCTGCAAGTACTTGTCCATGGCCAGAAGCCTCATCAACATAGATGAAGAGCGGTTCAACATGTAATCTTCGTCCGATACTGGGGCTGAACCGCTTACACGCTTCGGCTCACAGGCCTTTAGTTTCTGGCGAAGCTCCGACATTCGGTTGAGCAGCTCGCCTTTCCTGTCCGTGAGTTTCAAGAGCGCCTCATGATCGGATTGGTCCAAAGCAGCGAGTTGCTTTTGCGTCAACTCCAGCAGTTCGCACATTACTTGATGCAGGCGTTCAGCGAGTGAATGTCTCGATGTCATATGTTCAGGATTGTCAGTGTTCACCCGCTGATTGAATTAACGAGTTAGCCGACGAGTTGTGCGACGATTTGCGGAATCTGATTTGCCTGAGATAGCATGCTGACCCCGGTCTGCATCAGAATTTGCGCGCGCGTAAAGTCGGACATCTCGGAAGCGAAATCTGCATCACGAATTGTGGACTCCGAAGCCGTTGCCGACTCAGTGGAGATCTTCAGATTCAGAATAGTGTTTTGCAGACGGGAGACCATGGATCCGAGAAACGTGCGTGTCACATCCTTGGAATTGATTGCGGTAATCAATTGGTCGATCGCCGACTGGGCCGATGCCGTATTGGAGACGTCAAGGGTAACCAGATCCAGCGAAGAGGCGGTCATGCCGGCGATGTTGATCCAGTAGAAATCCTGGCCGATGACGTTGTTCTCTCCGATGTGGAACTTGATTGCGTTACCGGCTCCGGCGGTAGTCACCGAATTGTAGCCCAGCGCGAGGGTGGTGTCGGCGCTCAAGCTGGCGGCGGCATGGGAGCCATCCAAAAGATAGAAGCCGTTGTAGTTTGCGGTGCGGGCGATGCGATCGACTTCAGATTTCAGTTGCTGGAATTCGACATTGGCCACCTGGCGGTCCAGAGTGGTCAGCACACCATTGGCCGCCTGTACGGCAAGGGCGCGCATGCGGACGAGCTTTTCGTCGATTACCGCCAATGCGCCTTCGGCGGTCTGCAGCATGTTCACGCTGTAGCTGGCGTTTTTTTCGGCTTCGCCCATTCCGGCGATGGATGCGCGGAGGCGTTCGGAAATTCCGAGTCCTGTGGGGTCATCCCACGCGTAATTAATTCGCAGCCCGGAAGAGAGGCGTTGAACGGCGGTGTCCAGATTCTGCTGGGTCATCCAGATTGCCCGTTGTCCTCCGAGTGAGAGCAAATTGTGATTGATTCTTGTGCTCATAGGAGTGCGATCCTTATCTTGAAATTGTAGATTTCACTCAATCTCTGGACAGCTTTTTCAGCAGATAATCCGACATGGCGCGCGCCAGTTCTGCTGTAGGGTCTGAGGGCGGTACTTCCGCTTTTTCGATGGCCTTGAGGAGTTCGAGTTTCCTGCGCGCGCCGTCGATGGTGTATCCCTGGACCTTAACCAAATAATTGATCTTCTCGAGGTCTGCGATGCTCTTCTCGTCGTACCGCCTCTGGTTGCCCGTCGTCCGCGCCGGGTCGAGGAATCGCTCGAATTCCTTTTCCCAGTATCGAATGGTAGGCTTTGGAATACCTGTGATTGCGTTTACCTGGCCAATTGAATACAGCCTGGGTTTCTGGAGACTTCGCATTCTGGTCATTAGGTTTCGCTCCTTCGGTTTATAGAACGCTCGGCTGTTCATGCCGTCTTCACCTATATTATCGGAAACCGGGGAGCAAAACTTTAACAATTATTCAGGCCTTGGAGTCACAAAATCTTCGATTCGGCTGCGACTCGGGAAACCCCGGACCGGCCCAGAGGTTCTTTCAGCAGTTGCTGCCAATCCTTCAGGTGCCCGGTCAGTTCGTACTGCAGCTCATCAGCGATAGCGATGTAGTCACCACTCGCCTGCGCCTTGTAGACTCGATCCAGTGTCGGGATCATTCGATCCGCCATGGAGGCGACTTTTGCGCGAAAATCAGGAGGCATGCCAGTGGCTTCGGACCGGGTCATGAGGTCTAAGCCGTTCAAAACGAGCTTTAGATTCTCCAGGAGATCGGCGAGCTCATTGTTTGCAACCACCTCATCTCCGATCCGGAATTTGACCGCGAGCGGGCCGGCGTGAGTTCGCATGTTTGAAACTAATGAGGCAACATCGTTCAGCATGTTCGATCGCAACTGGTCGGGATCCTGAATTGTAATGTCCAGTTGCCCGACGCGTGAAACGGGAGTTGAAAGCTGGGATCGAGCTTTCCAACCCTCTGCGAGTTGAATGTTGTCCATCCGTGCAGAGGTGACCACTTTGCCACCTTGTTGAATCTCCGTTTTCAGTTCGGAGAGGACTTGTCCGATTGTGAGATCGCCTTCCGCCTCTCGCGGAAGTTCAAATCCGTTAAGCAGGATCTTCATGATATGCCTCCAGTGGCGTATAGTGTAGTGTTTTTCGCTTTGAGTTGACTTGTCTCGCCAGAAGTTGGACAACGTCGAGAAGTTGAGTGAACAGATGGAGAGTCAGCTTGGCCTGAACATTCAAAGAACCGTCCGGCAAGCTAGCCTTTTGCAGCTCCGCATAGGCCCACAGACTTTTGAGCGGACCGCTCTCGGAAATCTCGCCTGCGCAGTTTTTCTCCGACTGCTGTAATTGTTCTCCAAACCGGCGGCATACAGCAAAGTCCGGTCGATTTGCGGCGCTTGCCTGGCAAAGATTTTCGGCCAGCTCTCGCGCTTTGACCAAATGCGGCAACAATCGCCCAGCCTCGCGCCTCAATGAATCAGGCACTTCGGCAAAACAGCAGCGCCGGCCAGACTGGGGACTCAGCAGTCGCAACCAGCTCTGCCGCATAACAGACTGCAGGCGGTCACGCTCATCATTGATCCGCGGGTTCAATCTCGCCAATTCGAGGAGGCCGTCCTCGTTTGAGAAGCGAGTCATATAGATTCTTCCCGGCAGGCCCGTAATTTCGGCAAGTAGCCGGCTTCCATTAGTCGTGTCGAGCAGGTATTCAGTGAGTAGTCGAACACTTTCCGGCGTAATTTCCTGCGCGCACGAATTGTTCGCACACGGATTCAGCGGAGAGCACGGGAAGCATGCAGCGGCAGGTTCCATGACGGCGTGACCGGCGCCATACGGTGCAGTTTCGCTGCCAAGCGCAGTGCCCACGGTGATCGCCAAGACTCGAGTGCCTACTGCAGCCGCAATGTGCATCGGACCGGAATCGTTGGTGACGAGTAGTCGGCATCGCCTGAGTAAGGCGGCGAGTTGTTGAGGTGATGTCCGCCCGATCGCATTGACAACATGATTGCCGGGCTCGAAGGATTCAAACAGCTTTCGGTCTCCCGGACCGCCGATTACGACGGCTTCGCAGTTCATTCGTTGGACAAGCCAAGCCGTCAGATCCGCAAAGTTCTTAAGCGGCCAACGCTTCGCCTCTTGTGCGGCGCCGGGATGAATTGCGACAATCGGACGCGACGAGTACAGTTGTCGCATATCAATGCCGCAATCATCGTCAGAAGTCGTAACTGCAATGCTTCTTTCGGCCTCAACCGGCACACCCTCCACGCAGTTGGCGTAGAGGTCCACGAGATTGAACTGGCACCATGGCCGCGCAAGATTGGTAGCGAAAAAGTAGGTCAACCAGTTGGAGTTCACAAGCTGGAAACCTTGACTGTCCAAGGTCACCCCCATGGCTTTCTCACCGGCGAGCATGTGTGCCAGCACGGCTGATGGGCGTGTGTGAGTCAGATTCCACACTTGATCAAACGACTCCGCCTGAAGGTCTTCTACGTAGCCTCTATAGAATTTGACTGCGCTTTTCAAATCGGATTCTGATGCGGATAGCGGCAGCAGGATGTTTTCCATTTTCACCGCGTGAATTTTGTCGAGCGCGGGGGCCATTGCCGCAATCGACAGAAACGACTCTTCGGTCAGCAGATGGATCTCCGCCTCAGGATGGCGCAAACGCAGGCGTCGCATGAATGCAAACGACTGCACAATATCGCCCATGCGCGTCAAACTCAGAATCAGGATTTTACGCAATGGATCGCGCATGTGTGGAATGCGTGCATTGTGCCGGCAAATGACCTTCCAATGCGCGCAATCCGCGATGCAGGAGCACGAGAGATCGCTCGGTGTGCGCAAGAAACGACTGCCAGGAGGCTGCAGGCGCAAGAAGCTGACGGCGATGAATGAACTTCACGAACGGCGCGAGACCGGATTCCAAACCGGAAACCTGGTCTACTGCATCGCTCAACAATTCGAGCGTCTTTTGGGGCAATGCGGTGATGTTGATCTCATCTTGAGAGCCCAGCCAGAGCCGATGCAGCGCACTTTCAGACTCCCGCACCAGATGGATGGCGCGCGGGGACGCAGGGCAACTGAAGAGATCCGTGCGTTTCCCGTTATCGGACCGCGAAGTCAAGAGGTGCTTCCAAAACTCCCGATAGAACGCAATCCAGTCTTGATCTGAATTGTATCGAGGAGAGTTTAAGAGCACAGCGCGGTACTCACCTGAATTCGACACGACAGTCTTGTAGACCCGGACACCGTCAAATTGACTGCGCAGAGGTTCGTCGTTATTCATGACCGACATGAAGAGAGCCAGAACTTGGTGCATCGGAATGCGAGACGCGCAGCCGCAAACGCCGCACTCTTGCCGGTACTCGCAGGGAGTGCCGGGAAGATCCGGCGCTATAATGCGATGACCGGCCGCGAACGGTCCAGTGTCTTTCGCCGATGCCGGACCGATGAAGATTCCCACGGAGGGAGTTCCGACTGCCGCGGCCAAATGCAGCGCTCCGGTATCCCCCGCCACCACGCCGATTGATCGCGAAAGCAATGCTGCGAGTGATCCAATTTCTGTCAAGCCGCAAAGATTGAGGGCCGTGTTTCCCGAGAGTCTCATCACTTGCTCGCATGCATCACGCTCGGGCCTCGAGCCCGAGATCAACACGGAATAACCGCGCACGGATAAGGCTTCAGCGAGCTTTCCAAACTGGTGGGCCGGCCAGCAACGATTACCGTTGCTGGCGCCCGGATGCAGTACAACCATTCGGTTGTGATGAACGTTGGTAAATGAGCTTAGCAGCGTATCGCACTGCCGCTCATCATCCGGCGAAATGTTGAGCGACAAGCCGGGGATCGGAGCGGCCGATTCGATGGATCTGGCATAGATCTCAGCAAGATTAATTGGGTTGAGACTCTTATTATCGATCACACCGAGCAAATAGGTCAGCCAGTCGCCGGAACACGCCAGGTGTGCGTTTCCATCCGCGTGCAGCCCGCGATAAGCGCGCCCATTCATCAGAGCAGCAAGACGTGCGGACAGCGGCGTATGTGAGAAATTGAAGATGACTTCGGGCCGGTTTGTGACTTCATGACCGAGAAAGCCTGCCAAGTTTTCGTAAGCCGATTGAAGAGAGGTGTTTTCACCGTCAACCTGTTGCACTATTGCATCCGCCGGCAGCACGGCAACGTCGTCCACCCC
>CAZGVT010000014.1:9307-10320 GCA_964529255.1 uncultured Alphaproteobacteria bacterium
ACACGCGGGCGGATTCATGCTCCGAGCGAATCAACTGCAACGCCGGCGATGACTGAATAAGATCACCGAGCCTCGTCAAGTTAATCACAACTACGCGCGCGGGCGTCATGCGATCACGCCCTTGTCTCTTCCCCAATCACGAAACTCCTTCATGAGCAGGAATATACCTTCGGCTCTGCTGATCTTACCGGCACCCTGCTTTATCGTGCCGACAATATCATCGAGAGTCAGCTCTCTATCCGTGTCGAATCGTGAAAGAAACTGCTCGAGTTCGGTGTCGCCGGATGCCGCTTCGAGTAGGGACGCGACATAGTTGGGGCCGCGCTTTCTTTCTGCAAGGCGTGGACACTTCTGCTCAATCTGGCTCAATGCGTCGCGCATGCGATGCACGTAGGTGTGGCATTCGAGCAACCGGCGACGGGAATTTCCGGCGATTCGCTGCCTTTCTTCGGGATGCGCAAGGAAATACTCGATCTTGCGCCGAAGCTCTTCAATACTTTCATAAACCACGATCTCTTCTTCCGGTGAAAAGAGTTCCGAAAGCTCGCGGCGATGATCCACAAGCTGGAATGCACCACAGGCGGCGATCTCAAAGGTGCGCGGGTTAACGAAGTCGCCATTAGGGTGAATGCCGTCGTGACGATTGGAGCTGTGTAAATTGATGTTGACTTGACTCGCATTGAATACCGAGCAACTCTCCTCTGCATTGATGCGGCGAGCGCCGTCTTCAATTCGAAGCTCGCCGATGGAAGATTCCGGCCAATCATTTCCCCAGATACGAAGATCATCCAGATTGAGTTTGCGGAACGCCGCGATCCGGTTTCGATAGCCGGCACCGACAAAGGAGACCGGTGATCCGTAGCGCCGAATATGATCGTCCGTCAGCGGGAGCGGGCGGTGGACTTCGGGGTCTGCGGCGCAGGGAAGATATGCAGCGTTCTTTGCACCTCGTTGGCGCAATTCATCGATCAATGTGCCCTTTTGGATGGTAAAAAAGGTATCGAAATGTGGAG
>CAZGVT010000014.1:10330-20726 GCA_964529255.1 uncultured Alphaproteobacteria bacterium
TCGCGCCAGTACGCAAAGACACCGGCGTCTTCGACAAACCACATCGCAGTGTGAATGTTCAGAGCGCGAAGCTCTTGCAGGGCAGGGGGCGTGATTGGAGTCTGAGCCATGCACCAGACCAGGTCCGCTTTCCAATTTGCGGCACGCGCGACGATGAGTTCGGCGCAAAACGTCGTTAACAGGCCTTGCAGAGTTTTGCGATGCGCAGGATTGCTGGTGACGGAATCAATATCACGAAACGGCGGATTGAACTGTTTTAGGTCGAGGAATTCGACCTGGTGCCCAAGTTTGCGAAAAGCGCTCGCACAGTAGTTCGCCATCGGATAGGAACCACCGTACAAGGGTGTCGGAACGAGAATGCGCATGGGTCGTTCCGCAATCGCCGGAGCTCTGAGACTTTTCAGCGCGTGCTCGTATGCAGAACGATCCAGTCGGTAGCCGGGAGTTGCTCGCACGATTACGCGCTTACGCGTCGAGGCGAGTGACAACGTGCCGGTTTCAATTGCGTTCGTTGTTATCCACTTGCAGCGGCAGCGCACTGGTTCCCAGATGCGCAATGAGAGCGCTTTTCGCGCAATGATCGGTTGTGATTCGAGGCAGAGAATACTCGAAACGTCCCAGCCTGCCATCTTTCGGCAGAACTTGTCAACGGCCTGAATGATGTAGCCAAGGCCGGGACCGGCAATGACTACGTCGATCCCGTGTTCCGGGTGCGCGGCAAGCGCAGACTCCAGTTCTGCCTTGGTTTCGCTTTGCAGCTCGTTTGCTTCGGCCTCAGGCTCGATCATGGAGTGCAGGCGCACATTTCCAAATGCAACACTGGGTTGACCGCTTCGCGCGTACGTCGTCGGCAGGTCAGCGGCAGTGTCAATCTCGTTTTCCGTTACGGGATCGAAGAGATATTGGCGGATGTCATCCAAGTGTGTCATGGATTTCGTATTGCCGGAGGGTATCCGGCGCGTCGGTGTTAAGCGCTTCCGGTGTCATTCGGATTGTGCCCGTAAGCGGCTGGTTGTGTTGAACGACGTGAAAGACGTTTCTGCGGCCTCGGTCATGATCAATCAGCACAGATTCGAGTCCGAATCGCATCGCGGAAAATTTTACGGGCGAGCGGCCGATCATCGGACGAGATACTCGCCTAGCGCCTTCGGCATAGTGCCCGTTTTCGGAGGAGAGATCCGCACCTACGAGGAAAACCGGTGCTGAGCTTAGAGTCAGCGCCAGATCCAACGCCGGAACCAAGCTGGTTCCTCCACGACTTGCGAGAGGACGGGTGTTTTCAGATTGCGCATTAAACAGAGCATTTCCGCTGAGAGCGCTCAAGTTAGCGAAAGGAAAACAGACACAAGGAATGTGGCCCGGAAGTTCCTGTAAGTCTGCCACGGGTGCGTCACTTGCCTCAAGCAGCACGACGACATCGGGGAAGATTCCTCTTCGCATCAGAGGGGGTACGGCCCCACTCGCGGCGATCACGGCAAGTTCGGATCGCTTGTTCAGCATGAATGGAAACGCGCTGTCGAGCGACGGGCCCGCCCCGACGATTACAACCGCACGGTGAGTCGGCAAACGCAAAACGTCCCACGGCAGCGCACTTGCCAACTTGTTCGAGTACTTTTCACGGTTCGTCGGGAGCACTCTTTCGTAAACCGGCGCCGAAGCACGCTCCGTTCGCAATAACGTCAGGTACTTCTTCCACTCCGGAAACATCCAGCTCGAAAGCGAATAGAGATAGGGCGCAACGATAACTGCGGAATCGTCGGGGCAGCTCCGCAGTCGAGCAGAGAAAACACTCATAGTCGGGCATGTCTCGACACGAATCCGCGGAGAACGCAGATAGGCTGAGGCCGGTCGCGTTCTCGTCGCGAGGGCCAGCAGCGCGGGCTCTATTTCCGCGCAGCAAATATTCTGCTTTCGAGTCATGCACTCCAAGAGCGCCTCAGCGAGATAGCCGAGCCCGCCGCCAATCAACAGAATGTCGGAGGACCGATCAGGCAAAAGAGCGGAGGCGGCCGCTCGCGCCTCTGCTGCCGGATCGACAGCGCTGTGCAGTCGAATGCCTGACGGGCAATGAGCTAATGACGGCTCGCCACACCTGCTTTCAGTTATCGCGTACTCGGCAACACCGCAGGGACCGTGGTTCACGAGAGTATTCCCTCATGCGCTTGCACTGTTTGAAGCGATGTCTTCCGGGCTCGAGCGTGTCTGATTTGTGAAATTACTGACATCGGAAGCGACCCACCCGAACGACGCTGGAACTCGCTAAATGCCTCCCCGCGAATATGCCTGCGAAGAGACGGTTCATTCGCGAGCCGACAGATCGCATCGACCCAATCTCCGACGGTATTGTCGATTCGCAGACCCGTTCGCTCATGCGCGACAACCTGCGCATACGGGCCAATGTTTGAGTAAACACCCGGCACACCAAGTTGCCAATTGTCAAAGCACTTCAGCGGAGTTCGCGATCGATTCACTGGAGTATCGAGTAAAGGGACGACAGCGACGTCAAGTTGCATCCGTTGCAGTCTCCGCAAATGCCTCAAGTAGTCATCCGTCCACGGTCCACCGCAGCGCACTTGCGGATGATAGGACAGTTCTCCCGGTCGGCCTCCCCACCAGTAGAATTTTGCATGCGGAAGTTTTTCCAGCGCGATTTCAATCGCCGGAAGGATGCATCCGAGGTCCATGGAGTGTGCGGGCGATCCGACAAAACCGATTCTCAATTCATCACGACTCCCTGAATCCGCCATCAAATTCTGCAGTACTATTTTCGGATTCGACTCATAGGTAGTCGCCTCGTAACCGTTCTCCGCAAGGCTTTCGATCAGAGAAGGACTACTTACGAGAGCAAGCCCCGCGCACGCGAGAATACGTCGATAGTTGCACTCAAGAATTTCCCAGGCGTGAGCGCGTGTATTGCCCTCGGGAACTCGTCCGAAAATCAAATCATCGCAGTCCACGATCGCGGCCAACTTCTTGTTGAGACAGTGATCCACCAACAGCCGGGTTGCGCGCTCAGACTGCAGGGGACGAAACACAATCACGATTTGCACGCCAGCAAGCCGCTCCTGCGACAGCATCTCGTTGAAAGTCTCATCAGCCTGTATCCAGACATAGTCGCGCTCTCGAACCAAACCCAGTTCCTCGATTGGCAGGATCCAGCGCAACATGGGACCTGCAGAAACAGCGGGCGCATCGGACACCAGCAAGATACTTGGTGCCGTCGACGTCGTTGGATAATGCGAGTTGCGTCGTCTCGCTGCAACCGAAGCTGATGCTGATAACCAGCGCTCACGAAAGCGGCGTGAGCTCTCCGATTCCATCTCGCAGCGATTGGGCGTCGACGCGCGGTAGTGAGTGATTTCCACATTGCGAATCACGCTTGATTCGTAACCGGCTTCCTTCGCCCTTAGACAGAAGTCGAGATCCTCATAGCCGTTGCGGTAACGCTCGTCGAAACCACCCATGCGCACGAAACACGTTCGCGGCAGCAGCAAGGCTACTGCCGACAGGGCATCGTTTGCTGATTCAATACTCTCTTCCTCGCCGTGGGAGACTTCTTGGATTTCAAACTCACCTACACGCACACCGTGATTCTGAATCAGGCCATCCGGATATCGAATCAGAGGCGACAAAAGTGTGTTTTCATCTCGACGCGAATAAAGCTCACTCAGAAAGCCGGGTGGAATTCGCGTGTCATTATTGAGGAATAACAGCCATCCAGACCGGGACTGTCTTGCTCCGACGTTGCAGGCTTCGGCAAACGTCTGTAAGTTATCATCGGAAATCAACTCGACAAAGCACGCATAGTTCGGCAAATGTCTGATTCGCGAGGCCGGTCCGCTGCTTATTAAAAATACAGCAAACTTGCAAGTCTCGTACTCACGGGCGAGGTCTATTAGAAGGTCATCGGTATAGTGATGTACTCCACATTCCGGAATGATCACCGTCAGATCGAGGGACACGCGATTGACGCCGGAACCGTCAGAAGGTTCCGCAGCCGCAAGAGCCCCATTTTCGAAGAACTGCTGCCGGATTGCTTTAGAGCACGACTCGCAATCTTCGGATTCGTCAACCGGTTTGAAAGCAACTCCGTATGCATCAAGTAACGGCAAGTAAATGTATTCGGCAAGCGACGGAGTCGCAATACTCTTCGGCAGAGCTTTGTGCAGGGAGCCGGGACCGGATAGTGCCACATCGCGACTTAATGATGCGACCACGTTGAGCAATTGAGACTCGAACACGGGATTGTAGAAGCAGATGCTGTTCGGCGCATAGGGTCCGGTTTGTTGCGGATGCGCACCAGACGTATACAATCCAATTGTCGGCACTCCCAGAGCCGCCGCGAGGTGAAGTGATCCGGTGTCCGGACCGATGACGAGAGCAAGACCCGAAAGCGCCTGCTTCAACTGATTCAGCGAGAGTTTACCAATTGTATCCACTATGCGCGACGGGCCGGTAGATATATCGGTTAGGCCGTCTGTTCTTGTCAGTCCGAGCAGCACAATGCGCTGATCTACCGAAACAGTCAGTCGCTCAACTAGTTGTTTTAGCCAGAAAGTCGGAATTGCCCGTGAAGGATCGCCTGCATCGCAGATAATGCCGATAGCATTACGTTCAGTTGTGCGGGCTGCTCCTGAGTTGTCGAGGATCGGCAGCCACATTTTCTGAGGATGAAGACCCGCCATGCGAACCCACAAGTCGGCGATGTGCACGGGAGCCGGGTTGCTACTCGTGAGCAGAGAATTCAACCAGACAAACTCGGCCGGATCAACGATGTCTCCGCCTGCAGTGTCGAATCCGCGAATCCGTTCCGCAAGCAATCCGGCGTAGCGGATTGCGGCGGGTTCGCGCGATAGGACAATCGCTTGAGCATACGTCGCTCTCGTCAAGTTCAATTCCCCGGTCAACGAGGCCAGCAGCGGCGCATGATTTGTCACGTGTCTCGCGAGCATGGTCATGTTGGCGAGGTCAACGGCAAGGGCGCCACTCACTTCCGGGAACGATTGGGCGAGTGACTCGTAGCGCGCGTCACAAGACAACACCACCCGCCCATAGCGGCGACGAAGCGCGCGAAGCAGCGGGCGGGTGTGCAGGATGTCGCCTAAGCGAGACCACTGAACCACCAGAACGTCAGACATGCGCTCCCAGCGTCGTCTCGAGATGTTGCATGACAGACTTCGCGGACTCATTCCGGGGATCGAGATTCATCACCGTCTGGCAGGATTCGACCGCCCGGATCAATTGACCGCTTTTCCAGTACGCGCCGCAGAGGTGAAACTGAAACGTGGCGTCGCTCGGATATCGCTCGAGATAGCTCTCCAAATAAGGAATTGAGATTTCCGGTATACCCCCCTCCATCGTTGACCGATAGAGATAGAACAGGGCTTCGGCATTGTCTGGCTCGTTTTCGACGACCTTACGGAATCGCTGGACGGCTTCGGCGTGCCTTCTTCGACTGGCCAGCGACATTCCGACTCCAAACTCTCCTTTCAGTGAGTCCGGGTTCTTGGCCAGTGCGATCATGAAACTGTACTGTGCCGCCAGCCAATTTTCTTCCAGCATGGCGATGGCACCCAAGCCGAGAAATGGCCGCTCAGAGTCCGGATTCAGTTTCATTGCGGTGTTAAATGCCTGCTCTGCTTCCGGAGTTTTGCTGAGTCGGGCAAAGCAGTTTCCCAGCGTCTGCCAGCTCTCGAATTCACCTTCGCCTGCCAGCGTCAGTTTGCTCTCCACGACTTGCTTGAGCAGATTGGCGGCTTCTTCATAGTCTCCGTCGGCATAGAGCTGTTTGGCGCGATCAAGATCGCCATTGTTAGCGCCGTTGGTGGCCGCCGGCTGATTGTCGACCGCTTCGGCTGGGCGCTCGGTGTACGTACCGCGACCGGAGTTCCAGTCGATTCGAAGCCCGAATTTGGACAGATAAGTGTCCTCATCGGGCCTCACCTCGTGCTGCCAGCGGTTGATGAAGCGGTCAAGGTTATGCTTGTCGTGGTCCTTTCTCCCGGCGGATGATTCCTCGTGATGGATGACCACGGCATTCGGACAGTAAATAACTCTCAGTCCGTGTTGCTTCAGTCGCAGACAGTAGTCAATGTCCTCGAAACCGTTTACGTACCCCTCATCGAATCCACCAGTCTTCGAGAAGATATCAGTCGGCGCAAGCATGCAGGCCGCGGTCACAGCCTGCATGATCCGTTTTTCGAGCACTGCAGGATGATCCTGCGCAAAGTTCTGGAAGATGTGATAGGGAATGCCTTTTGAATTGAATGCAACGCCTGCATGTTGAACTGTCCCTTCGGGAAACAGGAGTCGCGCGCCGACGGCGCCGGCATCTGAATGCTCGCGCGCGACAGCAATCAGTGCGTCGAGCCACCCACTCTTTGGTGCGGTATCATTATTGAGGAAAACAAGAAACTCGCCTTCCGCCAAACGCGCTCCTTGATTGCAGGCGGCGGCGAAGCCGCGATTCTGCGAGTTCCGCAGCACTTTCACGTCCCCTTCCATCGCCGCGATCAGTTTGCTGGTGCCATCCGTGGATCCATTATCAATGATAATTACTTCATAGGTTGCGGCATCGGCCATCTCACAGATGGCATTGAGGCAGCGTTGGGTGAGATCCGCGCGATTGAAGCAGGGAATGATGATAGATGCATCAAACTTATAATTCGGATTAGCATGCTCCGACATTTCAGTCTCCGTATTTGGTAGTTGCCGTGTTTGAGTTGTATGAGAGCAGGATTGCGCCGTCGCAGATCGGCGCATATTCGCCAGGACGTGCTCATAGCCTGCGCAGGTCAATTCCGTAAAGCGATCCCAGGTCCAGAATCCGGCCGCCGCTTTGAGTTGCTCACTTCGCTGCTGTTTAGTGGCGCGTATGACGGCCTCGCGAATTGACTCCGGGTTGTCCGGTTCACAAAGCTCGAGGTTTGACTGTGGCAGGTAATCAGTGATCGCTCCCCAACTTGAAGCAACGACCGGCGTGCCGCGCGCTGCCGCTTCAAGCGTTACAAGTCCGGGAAGCTCGAACCAACTGGGAAGAACGTGCGCGGTTGCGCATTGCATGAGTGCCGAGAATCGTCCTGCCTCAAGAAAGCGCGCGATTTTCACCGGAGATTTTCGGGTAAAGCGCTCGATCAACTTTCCATAAACCGGCTGTACACTGGCTTTGCCTGCGGCAAGTACAATTGGAACGTCTTCATGCTCCAGCGCTTTGATCAGCATAAGCTGGTTCTTGCGCGATTCCAGACGTCCTACGCAAAGGACGAATTGGTCGAATCCAAGCTCGGTCCGAACGGCGTCCAACTCGTCCGGCGAGCACTCGCCGGGAACCGTGACTCCGAATGGACAGACGATGGTCTTCTCTGCGGAATTCTCGTAGCTCCGGCTTAGCCTATCCGCTTCCGACGGTGCGCAAACAAACAGGAGTGAGGCGCTGGCCACTACATCGGCCAGCCCGACTTCAGGACCCGGCGGGGTCAGACGGAGCGATGCACATCGCTGGGTGAAGATTTCTTCGTTGCGTCCGTTGCTGAGATACTCATTGAACAGCGGAATGCAATGCAATGAAGGCACCAAGTAGCGCGGCCAATCCTCAAAGAGAGTGGTGATCACGAGCGGCTTTTGAAACTCGCGGCAGAATTGTGCAGCCTCGCGCGAGACAGAAGCGACAGTTAGATTGATCAGATGAACCAGATCGATTTCGCATGGATCGAATTCCGGATAAACCGAGACTCTGCAGCCGCGTGCCGACAACATGTCAATGAGCCGACGCATAACCACGGTGTCACCACCGGGAATTTGCAGTGCATGCGGTCTATTCCATATCAAGATGTGAGGCTGTCGGGGCATTGCTGGCTCTTGATTTCAGATCAAATAGACACGGGCTTGAGCTTAGGAGCAATTGTCTCGTTAACTGCGGCATTCAATTGAACGGTCGCCCGGATGCCGCCGCTCGTTGCTTTTGCCTTGAACTCTTGCGGGTCGTTTTCCAAATCAGCAAGATCGGCGCTCACCATCATGTTGACCAATTGACTGAAATTCACTTTTGGCGTCCAGCCGAGTTGGTCGCGTGCCTTTCCTGGATCTCCCACAAGTAAATCCACTTCAGCCGGGCGAACATACGCCGGATTAATCCGCACATGCTCGTTGTACTCCAGACCGAGTCCTGAAAATGCCAGCTCGCAGAATTGCCTGACGCTGTGCGTTTGTCCTGTGGCGATCACATAGTCACTTGGAGTTTCTGTTTGCAGCATCCTCCACATCGCATCGACATAGTCACCGGCGAACCCCCAGTCGCGACGCGCATCGAGATTGCCAAGCTCAATATGGTCGGTGAGCCCAAGCTTAATGGCGGCCGCACCCCGGCTGATCTTTCTCGTGACGAACTCTCTTCCACGACGGGGGGATTCATGGTTAAATAGAATTCCGGATACTGCGAAAAGATCGTAGCTTTCACGCGCATTGATTGTGATATAGTGACCGTATACTTTCGAGACTCCGTAGGGACTACGCGGATGAAACGGTGTGGATTCGCATTGCGGGACTTGGCGAACCTTGCCGAACATCTCAGATGAAGAGGCTTGATAAAATCTTGTGGCGTTGTCGACGGTGCGAATTGCCTCGAGCATTCGCGTAACACCGAGGGCTGTAAATTCGCCGGTGAGAATCGGCTGCTCCCACGACGTCGGAACGAAACTCTGAGCCGCGAGATTATAGACTTCGTGGGGCCGTGCCTCACGCAGAATCTTTTCAAGCGACGTGGTATCCAACAGGTCACCTTGTACGAGGTGAAGACGGTGGCGGAGATGCTCAATCCGGCCAAGATTGTCCTGGCTGGAGCGACGCACCATTCCGAAAACTTCGTAACCTTTGTTCAGCAACAGTTCCGCCAGATAGCTGCCGTCCTGACCTGTGATTCCGGTTATGAGCGCTCGCATGAGATTCCTTTCTTAGAGTAGATAGTCAACCAACGAAGACTTCAGCAGGCGCGGACTTGCGGCCATTAGAGCGTTGTATGCGCCTTCCTCAATCGCCAGGTCAGTGGCAAGACTGGTCAGGTCGACCCCGGCCGACTGTTCGACTTCGTCGGTCAGGTGGATTTCGGTTTGCATGATTTCCGATAGCGTTTGTTGCAATCGTTGACCAACACCACCCAGATTCGCCTGCCGGGAGGTGATTCGCTCCCGGATCAGCGAGAGGCTGTCACGCAGTGCGTGATTTGACAATGTATCCTCTTCCCCCGCGGGAGGCACATTGTTATTGCCGATGGTGTCGCGCAACACAGCCACGACATGAACTAAATCGTCGCTCGTACCGGCCGCTCCGATAGGTTGAAACAGCTCATCTCCTGAGACGTTGATCTGAATATCCTCGTTTTCGCTGATGCGGCGATAGATTTTGCCGTGCAGTGTCTCTTGATTTGCGACCACACCGATTAGGCGGCCTGCGTCGTTGCGAGTAAATGAGAACGGAGCGGAAAGCGTCTGGTGCCCGCCGAACAGAAAACGATCGTTATGCGAGGCGTTCATAAGGCTCGTCAGAGACTCGAGTTTCTGATCAATCTCGATGGCGAGATTGTGGCGATCATCCTCATTGTAGGAATCGTTATCGGCCGCCACGGCCAGCGCGTCGATGTCGTTGATCAGCTCCGCAATCGCCTGAAGTTTTCCATCTGCGGCCTGGATCCAATTTTGTCCGTCCTCGACATTACGTTTGAACTGGGCGTTTCTGGCGATACTTTCTTCCGTATGCAGTGTGCGGCCGGCCCGAAACACGTCATCGGATGGAACTTGCAGGCTTCGACCGGTTCCAAGTTGTCCCTGAATTTCAAGCATGTTCGACAGTCGCATCTGCATTTGCGACGTGAAGGCGTGATAGCGTTGCTGCTCGGTAACTCTCATTTGGATTTCGCTCAGATGTTGAGCACGGTCTGCATCATCTCATCAACGGTTGTAATCAGCTTGGCGGCCGCTTCGTAAGCCGTCTGCACCTGAATCAAGCGCGCCATTTCTTCATCCATAGAAACGCCTGAAATCCCCGCTCGTCTTGCGCGAAGGTTTTCCATCGCCCCGGTTTGCACTTCAAGTTGCGCCGCCGCATGTTCACGATTGGATCCCAATACGAGCGGTATTTCGGCGTAGAATTCACCCAGCGTATGCCGGCCGCCGTTCATGCTCTTTTCAGTTTGAATTCCCGCGATCGCGAGGGCAATGGAGTTGTCGCCGGGAGCACCGTCCGCGCCGGCGGTCGCGATGCTGTTGACATCCTGCTCGATAAACGCGGAGATTCTGAAAGTTGCTGCGTCGACGACATCGGCGGCGAAAAACTCAATGCCGTGTGAGCCGTTCAATCCGAAACCTGTCTGGTGCACTTCATTGACCTGCTGGGCCAGGGCGCG
>CAZGVT010000015.1:0-17098 GCA_964529255.1 uncultured Alphaproteobacteria bacterium
GTGATTTCGCCCGACGGACCCGCTGCATCGAACATCGCAGGAGTCGTCGAGGCCTATCTCGGCAGGCGCGCATTCGATGATCTCGTGCTCAAGGAGTTCACGTCCGGTGAAGTGCCGTCGCCGAAGCGCGTCACCGATCTGGCCGCGCAAGGCGAGCCACGCGCGCGCAGAATTCACGAGAAGATGGCCACCTACCTTGCCGAAGCCGCAACCTCGTGGCTCCATATTTTGAATCCGCAGGCAATTGTTGTGGGCGGAGGCACGTTGATCGGTGCAACCTATTTCATGGAGCAATTCGAGCAGAAGCTTCGCGCGCGGGCCCGCAAGACGCACACTGAAAATCTGAAAGTACTGCCGAGCCAACTTGGCTATTATGCCGGTGTGATTGGCGCGGCGGCGCTGTGGTTTGAAACGCGGGAGAAAGGATGAGGGCGGAGGGTGGCGGTTATGCGCTTCCTCTTATCTTACCCCACATTCATGGGGGCAGGGGGCTCTTCTCGCGATACCCTCCCGGAAATCCACGGCTGTCGTTCTGGACCGCGCGTCAGCGAGTGTCCAGAAACTCTCGGACCAGATTCGCAATTCCCTGAGAGATCCCGGACATTCGCACTGCGAAGACTTGTGCGAAGTCCGGGACGACACGCAAGACCCGTGTGCATTAACCCCGCTTGGTGAATGCAACACTACTCTTCCTCCCATTCTTATAGGGGGAAATAAAAAGGGGGGCTCTTCTCGCGATACCCTCCCGGAAATCCACGGCTGTCGTTCTGGACCTCGCGTCAGCGAGTGTCCAGAATCTCTCGGACCAGATTCGCAATTCCCTGAGAGATCCCGGACATTCGCACTGCGAAGACTTGTGCGAAGTCCGGGACGACACGCAATGGGCGTTGCGCTAAACCCGGCTCGGCGAGCCTGTTTTGGCCGCCCAGATGAATTTGAGATAAGCTGTCGCGAGAAGGACTGACAATATCATTTAAACTTATGGAGGGAGGAAGCCATGAAGGTGTTTGTATTTCTTTCCGTACTTGCGCTAATTATTGCCTGCCGTCTTGGCCATGCGCAGCCGGCGAGTGTGGTATTGTGGGAGACCACAGAGTGTCTCGGCTGCCCGTGCGGTAATCAGCAAGGTCCCCCGGACGGGTCTACGTTTTATCTGATGTGGGATGTGAATTCGAACGGAGCCGATCCGGCGGATTCAGCTATTGGGACCGGTACCTTCGACTGTGACGACATCATGACCTGCCTTTGCGGTGCAGGACCGTTCAATGTGTGGAGCCTCACCCCGCCCAACTCCTATTGGGTAATGGTCGCGGAAGATTGGTGCTGCTGGAGTTCCGCCACATTCTCTTTGACTGCAGGCCCACAGGAGATTGAGTTGGACGGCTGGACCTGTGTGAACGATCCGTGCTTTACAGATCCGTGGGTTCGCATCATCCTTTCCTTCGTCGGCTGCATGGAGTATATCGGCTGCCCATGTACCTATCCTGAGTTCTATCCCGAAGGTTCACAGGTTCAACTGATGCGTGCACTTCCGCCGCCCGGACCGATGGGTGACGAAGTAGTTGCGGATTTTGAAACTTCTCGCGGTGCCGGACTCCCGCCGTGGGATTGCAATTGGACTCCAGTGCATGGCGAATTGGAGCAAGGCACCTACTACGTCTTCAGCTACTCCGAGGCCTGCTGTTGGGTCACCGACTATTTTCCGGTCACCGACAACACACCGATTTTCATCACCGAGGCCATGTGGCATTGCACTGATGCACCGTGTTTGCCGATAACCTCACCGCCGGTTGCCGCTGCTGAATTTGACAGGCCGCCCCCGCTTCGCGTTGCGCCAAATCCCTTCAATCCATCGACGAGCGTCGAAATCCAGCTGGGTACCGCGTCGCATGTCAACGTCGCAGTTTGCGACATCGCCGGCAGAGAGGTCGTGCGATTGATGGATGCAACGATAACAGCCGGAACGCATGAATTGCGTTTTGACGGCGCGCTGCTGCCGTCGGGAATCTACTTCGCAACTTTGACAACGAACGGCTTTCAAGGGACAACCAAATTGCTGCTGCTCAAATGACGCGCTGGTTTCCCGCACTGATTGCCCTGATCTTGATCGCGTTGGCCGGGTGCAGAGACGAACCCGAAGAAACCGACATCTATCCGGTCTGGATCCTCAACGTACTCTGCTTCGAAGATGATATTACCGGGATTTTACAACCCGTGCGCAACTGCCCGCGTGTGACATTCTTCCAACTCCCAGGCGGACAGGACTCCACCGTCGGCTGTGTCTCCAATCAACGGCATCGCGTGAAAGTCTGGGATCACCTCGATTCCGTCGTTACCATTTCGTACTCCGTAACCTGCGACGGCTATTGGAACACGCAGGGCGAGATTCACACATTCTACGAAGCCAATGCGATCCAAAGGCCGGGCAGACCCGGTCGGGAACACGAAATCACGGATACGCTGATTCTGGAAGAGCGATGAGTGTGTCGGGTAGTGAATTCAACATTGAAAATTGAACCTTGAAACCTGAAAGTGTCCACCGCCGGACTCTTGTGATCCTTCCGGCCGTGCCGCCTCAAGAGCGTCCGTCAGGATGACAATGCGCCTCATCGGGCGCGCTACTGTTCGATACTTCGTTCACCACACACATCAAACAACCTTGTCCAAAACCTATTTCGCTTTAGGCATTCACAATCATCAGCCGGTTGGCAATTTCGACAAAGTCTTCGAAACAGCCTACCGCCGCAGTTACGAGCCGTTTCTCAAAACCGTGCTCGATCATCCGCAAGTCAAATTCTCGCTGCACACCTCCGGCTGTCTGCTCGAGTGGCTGGAGAAACACGAGTCCGGATATTTTGATCTCGTCGGCAAGCTCATTCAACGCGGCCAGGTGGAATTGCTCGGCGGAGCGTTTTATGAAGCAATCCTTCCCATACTCCCGCGCAACGATGCGCTGGAGCAACTCCGCCGCATGGGCGAGTACTTGAAAAAGCGATTCGGCGTTGCGCCGCGCGGTGCGTGGCTCGCGGAACGCGTCTGGGAGCCGTATCTTGCCGCCGTGCTCAGCGAGGCCGGAGTGCAATACCTGCCATTGGATGATGAACATTTTCTCGCCGCCGGGCACGCACTGGAGGATTTGACCGGATATTTCCTGACCGAAGCGAATTGCGATCCGGTCGCGCTGTTTCCAATTCACAAGCGACTGCGCTACACGATTCCATTCGACGAACCCGAAGCCTCGATTACCTACATGCGGCAGTTGGGCAAGGGGAAAGTAAATCCGCTTTTCGTGATGGCTGATGACGGCGAGAAATTCGGGCTCTGGCCGAAGACCTATGACTCCGTGTACACCAAGCGCTGGCTGCACTCGTTTTTCGAGACGCTGGAAAAGCACAGCGATGAAATCGAAATGCTGACGCTCGGTGAGGCGCGGGACCGGATCGCGCCCGCGGGACGCACCTATCTGCCGACGGCATCCTATTTTGAAATGGGCGAGTGGGTGTTGCCGCCGGAGGCTGGAGAAAAATTCGAAGCATACATAGCGGAATTCAAACTGCGCGAGGATTGGGAGGATTTGCGGCCATTCATGAAGGGTGGTTTCTGGCGCGGATTTCTGGCCAAATATCCGGAGGTGAACACGCTGCACAAAAAAATGTTGCGGACAAGCCGGAAATACTGGAGTCTATCTACGCGCAAACGGAATGGCACGATGCATACGCCGCTGCTGCGCGGGCAATGCAATTGTCCGTACTGGCACGGCGTGTTCGGCGGGCTGTATCTGCCGCATCTCCGTCATGCTGTGTGGAAGGAGCTGCTCAACGCCGAGTACACACTGGACAACTCGCTGCATCGCGGCCGCAAATGGGTTGACGTGGAATTGATCGATCACGATGCCGACGGTTTCGAGGAAGCGCTGCTGGAGAACGCCTATACGAACGCCTATCTTTCGCCGCGACAAGGCGGCATGTTGTTTGAATGGGATTTCAAGCCGCGCGGCTACAATCTGCTGAATACCCTGACGCGCCGTTCCGAAACTTATCACCGGAAGCTCACGCAGGCGGTGAGCGCACAGGAGAACACGAAGGAAGGCGCGTCGATTCATGATCTTGTGCTGTCCAAAGAAGCGAATCTCGATAAACTGCTCCGTGTCGACCGCTGGCCGAGGCTGGCATTGCTGGATCACTTTCCCGGTTGGAATTCCACGCTGCCTGAATTCAAAGAAGGGACGCTGGCCAACTACGGCACATTCCTCGGCGAGCCGTACCGCGTGGCCGAAGTCTTCACAAATGGAGTGCGGCTGGAGCGCATCGGAAAAGTCGGCGACACGCCAATCGAATTGGCGAAGACCATCGCGCTGCAACCGGGACAAGCGGTGCTTGAAGTGAAATACCGCATTCGCAATCTTGCGGGATTTGAATTGCACAGCCCGTTCGGCATCGAATGGAATCTCGCGTTGCAGGCGCCTAAGTCGCATTTGCACACGCTGTCCATTCCAGGGACCGACGTATTGAACCGCCTGCTTTCGGAAGACGGCGAGCAGACGAACGTCCGCGAGGTTCGCCTCGTGGACGGGCACGAAAAAGTCTCCGTGCGTTTTCTGTTTGATGCGCCGATCAAGCTCTGGCGCGCGCCGATCGAAAGCGTATCGCTCTCTGAGGGCGGCTTCGAACGCGTGTTTCAGTCCGTCGCGCTGCTCTTTATTTCGGAGCTGCATCTCGGCGCGGGACAGGAGTGGCAGACCGGATTTACGGCGTACCTGGGAGAAGGGTGACGTCCTCCAGCTTTGTCCGCTGTTGTCGCCTCGTGGTGAAGAGCGCACGGCCGTGCGGCGCTGCATACGGAGATGTGGACGCGATCTTGCGCAGCCCCCTCGCGATTTGTGCGGGGGTCTGTCTGTTTGTATTGCTAAGCATTGCGGTTGCGCAAGAGCCCGCGCGGCCCGATACGCTGCAAGTGGCGCCGGCGGACAGCGCGCTTGCGGACACGCTGGCGGCTCCGCGCGACGAGGGAGTGGATACGACCGTGCACTACGAAGCGGAGCGCATCGAATTCGACGTGATTCACCGCGTGAGCGTGCTGATCGGCGGCGCGGTCATTCATTATAAGGACATGACGCTCGAAGCGGAGCGCATCACGGTGGATTGGGAAAAGCAGTTGCTCGTTGCGGAAGGCGTGGTGGATACGATCTGGAACGACAGTATCGAGACCGCGATCGATACGATTATCGTTCGTGGTAAGCCGCATTTTGTGCAGGCGAGCGACGATTTCTTCGGCGATGAGATAGCGTATAATATGAAGTCGAAGATCGGGCGCGTGAAGGGCGGCAGCACGGTCTACGAACAGGGGTTCTATTACGGCGAGCAGTTCAAACGAATCTCCGACGATGTGCTGACGGTGCGCGGTGGGGAGTTCACCTCCTGTGAGAGCGACCCGCCGCACTTTCATTTTGCCGGTGAAGAGTTGAAGATCATCGTGGGCCGGCGTGTTCTGGCGAGGCCGGTCGTCATGTATTTCGACGACGTGCCCGTGATGGCCGCGCCCTATGGTATATTTCCGCAGCAGAAAGGGCGGACTTCGGGCATTATCATACCGACCTTCGGCGAGTCCTCCAGTCAGGGGCGTTTCCTGCGCGACGTCGGCTATTACTGGGCGCCGTCGCAATACATGGATGTCACTTCGACCATTGATTACTTTGAGAAGTTCGGCGTGCTCGGTCGAGGCGAGTACCGGTATGCCAAGATCTATGCATTGAACGGTTCAGCCCGCTATGCCTTCGATACGCAGCGGCAGGGCGGCGCAAGACGCAGGGATTTTTCCTTGAGCTGGTCGCACAATCAGACGATTGACGAGAATACGCGCGTGGCGGCTACCGGCAGCTATGTCAGCAGCGAGCGCTTCTATCAGGATACCGGTAATCTGGAGAGCCAGCTCAATCAGTCGGTGCGCAGCAATGCAACGCTTTCAAAGAGCTGGTACAATTCTCCCTGGACGATGAGCGCGAACGTCGGTTATGATCAGAACATTCGGCGTAAGACATGGTCGGCGACGCTGCCGCAGCTCAGCCTAACTCACCGCTCCGGACTATTGTTTCCACCCCCGAAGGCGCCTCGCGGGATGCGCAAGGCCTCGGTCCCCAGAGAGACCACACCGCCGTGGCATCGCGCCTTTCAGTGGAACTATGCGGTGAACTATCAGAATGCGCTGTCGATGCCGAAAGCCCTGCGGCAGGAGGGGTTGCGGCCGGGATTAGAGGATATTTATGGCGTGCTGCATCCTTCCGAGATCATTCGCGGTGATGACAGCAGCGTGGTGTATCAAAGGGACGGCTTCGCGCACAGCGGAGGCGTGAGCGCCACGGCGAAAATTCTGAAGTATCTCCATCTGAATCCGCGCATCAGCGCGCGGCATGTCTGGACGCGGCGCGTCGTGAACTTTGAACCCGATGGCAAGATCTTCGATCGCGCGGACGAATCCGGCTTTTTCACGCGCACGACTTTTGACCTCGGCACGTCGTTGAATACAAAACTCTACGGCGTGGCGCAGAAACCTTTCGGTCTGAACGCATCCTTCCGGCACGTGCTGACTCCCAGTCTGAGTTTTACCTACCGGCCCGACTTTTCGGACAAAGCCTGGGGCTATTTTGAGACGGTCAAACTTCTGGATGGCAGGGAATACACGTTCGATCGATTCGCGGCTGCGGAAATGGCGCCGAATGTCGGCGGGACTCCGGCTGGATTGTCCGAGTTCATCGGGGTCGGTTTGGATCAGCTTTATCAGATGAAGACGGGCGATCCCGACGAAAATACGGAGAAGAAACTCGATCTCTTATCCTGGGGATCGCAAACCGGTGTCGACTTGAAACGCGATTCGCTGAAGTGGGATAATATCAGCAGCAGTTTGCGCACAACGGTTCCGGGCACGATTTTCGGTTCGATTGAGGGACTGGCCGTCGATGCTTCGATGACGCATTCACCCTACGCCTCAGTGGGGTCAAGGCGCATCAATACGTTCTACTGGGAGCGCGAGGGTGCCCAGTGGTATGCGCCGTTGGAATTGCTGAATGTGTCGCTCAACGTCGGATTCGCGATTCGGGCTGAGTCGGTGAAGGAATTGCTCTATCTTGACCGTGCCGCGCCCGAAATACCTGACACGATTGCCGAAACGACGGACACAACGGCGCTGCTGTTGAATCCGACGGATCTGCCTGACATCCCGCGCAATCAGCAGCCTTCACCCGCGGAGCGCCAAGGGCTGGAGCGCAGGCATGAGCTGTTTGACATGCCCGTTTCGCTGCGCTTCAATTTCCGTCGCAGCAGGGATTACTCGGCCGCTTCGAGCACATCGGCAATGAGCGCCAACGCGCAGTTTGCAATCACCCCGCGCTGGCAGATTTCGCTCGATTATATTCTCGATCTTGACAAACACATCGCGCGAAACGCGAGTGTGTCCGTGACGCGCGATCTGCATTGCTGGGAGGCAAGTCTGTTGTGGAGTCCGCTGGGATTCCGTCCCGGTTATTTTCTACGCGTTGGTTTGAAGAATCCGCAGTTGCGCGACGTTAAGATCGAGCGCCACCGCGGAGCGGGATTGAGCGGATATTGAGGGCGAAGGGATGAGGGATTACGAATCCATCGTGACGCACAATGACTTCGACGGCGTGGTAAGTGCCGCGCTACTCTCGTGGGCGTTCGATCTCGACGAGATTCGCTTCACCGGTCCGATTGCCGTACAGAATGCCGAGATTCCAATTACCGCGCGCGATATCGTGAGCGATCTTCCTTATCCGCTCGAATGCGGATTGTGGTTCGATCATCACGCGGGGAATTTGGAGTCCGTGAAGTTGCGTGGCTTGGATCCCTCGAGTATCGCGGGAAGATTCGCCATTGCGCCCTCCTGTGTGCGAGTGGTTTACGATTATCTGCTCGATCAATACGACGAGGTGCCGGACGATTTTGCCGAACTTGCGGATGTCTCCGACTTGATCGACAGCTTTTCGTACCCGACAATGGAGGATTGGAGAGCGGACACTGCGGCGAATCGCATCGACCGGGCAATTAAAGCCAACTCCGCGAATCGCTATGCTCATGAGCGCTTTTTGCGAGACCTGGTTTTCATGTTTCGAGATCTGCCGCTTGCCGATATTGCTGAAGATCCCGAGATTGTCCGGCGGGCGCAGGAGTATGCGCGAGACGAACTGAAAATGCTGGAGCATATCGAGAAGTACGGCAGGTTCCTGCCCGAAGATTCTGCGCATGAGCTGTACGTCATCGACACTACGTCATTCCTGCAGCCTGCGAGAATCGACAAGAAACTGGTCGGACTTGTGCATCCGGGTGCAATGGGCTATGTGGAGCTGAAATCCAATTTCCGCTCGGGAAAGAAATCGCTGGACATTTCGCTTTCGCTCTCTCTGGCGCTTTCAATGCAGCAGAGCAGGCACAGTAAAGATATGGGTGAGATTGTCCGGCTGATGAATGTCGGCGATGGCCATGCCGGTGCGGCGGCGGGTGTTTATCCGTGCAAGTCCGGTCACGAGTATCAAAATGCCCGTGAGGAATTGGCGCACAAGATTTTTGAGCTTTGGAGGAAGATGTAGCCGAAAGATCCTTCGCCTCGCGACGACCCGAAGACGCGAGGCTCAGGATGACTCAGCTGCTGTGAATCGCTTCGAACAGTCATTCGTGCGCCGAAGATAGTCTCAAAATAAATCGCGGCGGCCAGATCGGCAGCCGCGATTTTGTTCTCCCCGGTGTAACCGGTGAATCCTATTTTACCAGCATTAACTTGCGGACGACAGAGTTGTTTCCTTGTGTCAGGCGCGCGAAATACAACCCGGTCGAAAGGTCTGTGCCGTCAAACGAAACCGAATAGGTTCCGGCGGCGCGCGAGTCGTCGACCAATGTTCTCACCGATCGACCGAGCATGTCATAGACGATGAGCTGGGCCGGTCCGGCAACGGCGAGTTCGAAGCGAAGTTCCGTCATCGGATTGAACGGATTGGGCGTGGGCTCGTGCAGCGCGAAGTGCTGCGGCGTTACCGGAGTGCGATCGTCGACGTCGGTGATATTGTCAGGCGGAGTCGTCGTAAAACGAATCGCCCGTCCGGCACGCAGAGTGTCCACGGTGGCCGGATAGAAGTTCGCGTAGGTCAGACCAAGCCCGCGCGCGTGATACGAGTCCTGAATTCCCACGCTGCCATAGTTGTCGTTGCGATCGGTGTTTGCGATCAGGCGGTACTGAACGACAATATCATCGTCACCCGAGGGCGTGTATTCGAGGATGATCTCGAAGGCGCAGCTATCGGGATTGGGCAGTCCGGGACTGGTCGGGAGGTTTTCACGGTTCCAGTTTCGCCAGGAGATTATGAACCGATTTTCCGGCGCATCGTAGCGTGTGTAGACATTGTACAAGTCGTTGGGCGGCGTCGGCCCCACGGAGTCGCCAACCAGGTCATCCCAGAATGCGCAGATCATCGCACCGGGACCAATCGGAGAAGGAATTTCCCAATTGCGAAACTCGGGCAGCGTGGCGTGCTCAAAAGATATCCAGCCATTGCCGCTCGCCCAGATTTGGTTGTAGGTCTGTCCATAGAAAGTGAACGGCGCGGGGAGATCCATCATGAAGTGTGTATCATCCCCGACTTGATGCGGCGTCGCACCGGATCCGCCGCGCCAGGGATCCAGCTCAATCCAGTTGTACACCGGCGTCTTGGCGAAACCCGCATCGATGTTCTCATAGGCATAATAGCCGTACTCGTCGGGTCCGGTGGGCGCATTCACCGTGATGACGCCGACCGGCAGCCAGGCAAGTTTACGCGCCATGACCGCACCGTTTTCGGAGAAGGTGAACCGAAGGAGAATCTGTCTTCCCGGAGTCACGCCCGGAACAAGCGTGGCCTGGAAGCTGTTATTGGTTGTCGCCGTCTCGCCGACTTCCATGAGCGGCCAGGCTCCGTCGGCATCGCCAAATGAAATCGCGCCGTCGAAGGAATTCAGCACGGCGGTCAGTGCGGGAGAGCGCGTGCTGCCGACATTTTGCACGGTGACATTCAATGTCGCGGTTTCACCAGGTTCGAGGACTCCGTTGCCGCCGTCATTCACGGTCACACTGATCACCTGCGGATCGCAGGCAGCAATCGGTACAACGAAGTCGCGACTCACATTGTCGGACCCGTTGGTGATTGCGGCGGTAAAGCGAATCGGCTCATCGTCGTAAATCTCTGATCCAAACTGCACGGTGATTCCGCTGGAATTCCGCGTTTCTCCGACCGGCGTATTCTCCACGGTTGCGCTGCCACTCAAGACGGTTGCCCGATTGTCGTTGGAGGTGACATTGATGGTGTAAGCCGTTGCCGAGGATCCCTGATTGCGGATGCCGAGGAAAACATCCACCGTCTCGCCGGGATTGGGGAGGTAGTCATCTCCGGCGCTATACGAGACCTGAGTGATCTGCGGATCAAACGGCGCGCTCGCGACCGGAATGTCCAGATAGCGCATGAAGTATTGGCCACGCCACACGGTAACCTGTGCCGTGCCGGCCGCTGCAAACGTATAGGGCAGCCAGACCTGACCGCTGGCGTCAGTACGAGCGGACGAAACAAGTTGCGGAGTCGCCGCAGAACGAATGGTCACGGCGGCGCCGGGGACCGGATTGCCGTTGGAAGTCACAGTGACCGGGATCAACGACTGTCCAACCGAGAGTTGGGGCGGAGCGTCCACCGTGAATTCAGAGCCGCCGCAGAAGTAGATCGGGACTTCGGGATCGCCGAGAATATTGAAGACGTGGTAGATATAGAATCGAACGAGCGAGTTGGCACCCTCGGGATCGCGCTCATGCGGAAACTGGCGGAAGGCCTCCATCTCGCCTGAGTACGCGAGGCCACCCATGCTTCGTACGCCCTGTTCAAGCGCCGCGGTGACAATACCGGCGAGAATCGCGTTGTTGTGTCGCGTGTTTGTGTGCAAGTCCGACGCACCATAATAGGCAACCGCGCCGTTGGGCGCGACGGGAGTTCCGGATCCCGACGTGAATTTCTCTCCAAGAGAAACTTCCGGTTGATCAAATCGCGCTGAACCGCAAACCACGCCGAAGATTGCCGGATTGCGGCGTCCGAGAGTAAGCGACGGCACATTTGTGTCGCAGAAGCGGGGATACTGCCAGCAGACGCCGTCGGCCCAGCCGCGATAGAATACGGCACAGACGCCGGCATTAATATCGTTGATGATCGGCTGCGTGTAAAACCCGGGAGGCGGGTCATTCTGGTCATGATAGAAAAACGTGTCTGCGTCGGTAATGCAGCCATCGCGCATCAATCGTTCGCGGGCCCAGACCATATTCCACACCGGAGTGACGGGAAACGTACCGCCGGCGTCGTTATAATTGCCGGCGATGCACGTTACGCTGTGCAGCCAACCCAAATCGTCGCGGTACGGGTCGGTTTCGTATCTCCAGACTTTATAGAAGTAGGTCAGCATTTCCGGAAGGGTCTGCCCACATACGCGGCCATGCAGCACGTCGGAAATGTAGTCATCGCCGTCAACCGCGAACATGTCATTGTCTCCAACGGAGTATTCGCTGTCGTGCTCAGGATTGGCGCGTGAATACGATGGCACGGGATACAGACCCGTGACGTCGCCCACGAGCATCGCGTAATCGAGGCTGGGTTGAGAGGCATCATGGTAACTCTGGGAAACGAAGTTGCGAATCCCGTTGGCGCTGCTGTCTCCGACCGCATTGTAGACGTCCAGGAGTGTCACCACCTGTACCGCATAGCCCTTGCGACGCTTCAGGTCCAGATAGTCATTCCATTGCGTCTGCGGACTCAGCAGCCCGAGCATTCCCGTATTCACAATAAACAGATAGCGGCCCGGCGTTCTCGTCTGAAGTTCGGGCAATCCTTCATTCAGATTGAGAATCACGCTGCGGTAGACCGGCTCAAAGGCAAAGGAAAGCGAGGTTGGATTGTCGGTCTCGTTCGGGCCGATCCCGGAGGTCACAATTTCGACTTCCAGCCGACGAACGGCACGCAACGCTCCGGACGCATCGCGCATGACAGGTTGCGGATTGACCGCCACGACGCGAAGATCGTGCATAATGAACGGCTCACCCACGATAACGAGATCGCCGCGATCGGACGGAATTTCGCCGTCGTCGAGTCGAGACTCGGAAAGCACGGCGCCAAGTTCGCATTCGGTAACCACGGCGCGCGGCTGGCCGTGACCGGAGATCACGATGAATTCGCCAAGTCCATCCGCCACGTGTTCGCCGAAACCGAGGTTCATTGCCCGGTCGGCGACTGTGGATTCATCAAGCTCGAAGCTCAAGCGAGTAAGCGTCAAATTGGATGAAAGCACCTGAGTGGTACAAGCCACGCGCGACTCCGACGCAAAGCCGGTAACGGCAAGACTAAGGGCGATGGACATTACAAGAGTGATGTGTCTAATCATGGTAATACTCCGTGTTTCTCCGCTGAACTGAATCAAATACAAAAGCCCGCCGTGCACCGTTTGCTTTCTCGCGCACGGAGTGCATTTCCGTGCCCGAGGTTGTGCGGTGCCAAGTCTTTGTCTCATCTGAGGATGGCCAATATGTAAGGAAAGAGAAAAGCAAACCGTGTTCCGGAAATCGTACGGCGAACGTCGGCTACAGGATGAACCGGGAGAGATCCTCGTCCTCGGCAATCTCCGCGAGGGCCTTGCGCACCTTTTCCTTGGAAATCGTGATCGAGTTCTGTTTGAGATTCGGTGCATCAAACAGAATATCCTCAAGCAGCGTGCTCATCATGGTGTGCAGCCGCCGCGCTCCGATATCCTCGGTCTTCTGATTCACCTGATGCGCCGTGTCGGCGATCTCGCGCAGCGCGTCGCGCGTGAATTTCAGCTTCACGCCTTCGGTTTCGAGTAGCGCGACATATTGATTGACCAGCGAGTTTCGCGGCTCGGTAAGGATACGCAGAAATTCGTCGGCGCCGAGCTTATCCAGCTCCACGCGAATCGGAAAGCGCCCTTGCAGCTCTGGTATCAGATCCGAGGGCTTCACATTCGTAAACGCGCCTGCCGCAATAAACAGCACGTGATCGGTTCTCACCAGCCCGTATTTCGTGGTGACGGTGGTGCCTTCGACAACGGGGAGGATATCGCGCTGCACCCCGCTTCGGCTCACATCCGGACCGCCGTCGCTGCCATCCGCCGGAGCGGCGATCTTGTCGATTTCATCGAGAAATACGATTCCGGAATTTTCCGTCCGCCGCACCGCCTCACGAGTAACGCGATCCATGTCAATTTGCCGGTCCGTTTCCATGTCGAGCAGAATCTGCCGGGCTTCACTGACGGTCACGGTCCGCTTGCGCTTGCGGCGCATCGGTCCGCCCATCATCTCCGGCAGGTGAAATCCCATCTCTTCCATCCCCTGTGAAGAGAATATCTGCATGGTCGGGTTGAGATCCTCCGGCAGCTCCATTTCAATCGTGCGTTCCTCCAGCTCTCCCGCACGAAGTTTCTCGCGCACTCCCTCGCGCTCCCGGCGATACAAGCCCTGGACCTTGCGGCGCACGATTACTTCGCTGTCGTCATCGCCAACTTCTTCGCGGCGACGGCGGGACTGGCGCGGCACTGGAGCAAGTAAATCCAGCAACTGCTCTTCCACGGACACATTTAGCTGTTCGCGTAAAGCGTCCCGCTGCTCAGCCTTGACTTTCGAGACGGCGACGTCGACGAGATCGCGCACCATGGATTCCACGTCCCGCCCGACATAGCCCACTTCGGTGTACTTGGAGGCTTCCACTTTGACGAACGGCGCCCCCGCGAGGTTGGCGAGTCGGCGCGCGATTTCGGTCTTCCCCACTCCCGTCGGTCCGATGAGAATAATGTTGTTCGGATAGATCTCGTCGCGCATTTCGCCGACGACCTGCTGCCGCCGCCAGCGATTTCTCATCGCGATGGCGACCGACCGCTTGGCCTCTTCCTGGCCGATAATATATTTATCCAGCTCTCGAACGATCTCGACCGGCGCAAGTTGCGCACTTAGATTCACTGAATGTGCAAACACCGTTTTCTTTCCGCTTTCCCTGGCCATCGTTCAGGACTCCATCCGTTGCTCGACCGTCCGCACGAAACGCTTTTCGCTGCCCGGAGCATACTCCAAAAAGAATGCAGGCTCAAACAGCTCCAGTTCCATCAAGATCAGTCTACCTTTGCGCACCACGCCATCCACTCTGCCGTACAGCAACGGTTCGCTGACGTAGGAGAGAATCGCCCGCGCCTGGCGAATCAGTTCGCCGTCCGGCTCCGCCGCCTCATAACTGCCGCCATGCCGCTCCTGTACGCGAAATTCCCCGTCGCGCGGACGCTTGATCACCGCATGGGAGAACTCGCCGCCGAAAAACAGCAGCGACCATTCGCCATCACTGCGAATTTCCGGCATAAACTCTTGAATCATCCAGCCCCCGCGCGGCGCGTGCGCCTTTTTACCGTGACTCCTGGCTGCGTGTTTCAACTGGGTCTGCCAGCGCTCGCCTTCAGCCGTTCCGATCAAATGCGTATCGCGGCCTCCGGCAGACACGATCGGCTTCACGACGGCCTGTTTCCAGCCAAGTTCCTTCAACACCGCGTCGAAGTCGGGAGCACTTTCGTAGAGCCATTCCGTCTGCGGTATCGGAATGCCGTGATCCGCCAACTCAATCAGATATTTCTTGCTCGAATTCCAGCGCAGCACGCGCGGCGGATTCCAAAGCGGAATTTTCAAGAACTCCAGACGCCGCAGCCAGCCGAAAAACTCCTCATAGTGCCAGGTGTAATTCCACGTCGTGCGAATGATCAGCATCGCGAACTGATCCCACTTGACCGAATCGTCGTCCCATGAAACGCGGTCTGCCGCGATGTGGGCGTCAACGAATGCTTGCTGGAGCAGTTTGTCTTCAGCAACCTTGTCGTGGAATTCACGACACGTTACCAAACCAACTGCTCCCCGGCTCACGGACCGATCTCTTCGATGGTCAGATGCTCGTTCGTGTAGACGCAGATTTTCGCCGCGACTCGCAGACCCGATTCCACAATCTCCCGCGCGTTAAGCGGCGTATGCATCAACAGCGCGCGCGCGGCAGAAAGCGCATAGCTGCCCCCGGAACCCAGACCGACGACGTCATCGTCCGGCTCAATGACTTCGCCAAGGCCGGATACGACGAACATCTTCTGTGTATCGGCGACCACCATTTCGGCTTCCAACCGGCGAAGATTGCGATCCATTCGCCAATCCTTGGCCATTTCGATTACCGAGCGGGTGAGATCGCCGTTGTACTGTTTCAGTTTGCCTTCAAACAGCTCAAGCAGGGCGAGCGCATCCGCCGCGCCGCCGGCGAATCCACAGAGTACTTTGCCCTCGAAGAGTTTGCGCACTTTCTTGCCGCTGCTCTTGACAATCGTGTCATCGAGAGACAGTTGCCCGTCGCCGCCGATGGCCGTCTGACCGTTGCGGCGAACAGCGAGAATCGTGGTACCGTGAAATTGCTGACGCATGGAGATGGGACGAATGAAAACGACAAATCTGCGATTACTTATGGGCGGCCTCCGGCCGTCGATGTGCTCTGAGTTCCGGCGGCGTGAGGGCACACCGCTCGGCGATCACTAACGGCGGCCTCCGGCCGTCGATGCTCGGTGGACAGGCGGAGCCTGCCCCTAGTGGCGCAGAGTCTGAGTTCCGGCGGCGTGAGGGCACACCGCTCGGCGATCACTAACGGCGGCATCTGGCCGTCGATTCACGTTGGACAGGCGGAGCCTGCCCCTAGTGGCGCAGAGTCTGGGTTCCGGCGGCGTGAGGGCACACGGCGCGGCGATTAACTCAGACAACACCGGCGCGGAGCGATTTCTCCTTCTTGATCAGCTCCTGCATGCGCCTGAGCAGATCGGCTTCGTTATCGGGCCGGGTTGCAAGGTCGCGCCGCAGCACCGCAATCTGCTGCTGCACTTCGTCGGCTTCGAGCTTGCCGACACAGTCCAACGCGATCTTTCTCAACGTGACAAGCTTCTTCGCCTGATCGGGATCTTCTTCCGAAATTTTTTCAAACAGACACTCGGAAAGAAAATCCCGAAGCTGCGAATCTTCGAACCGATCGAGGATCGTCTCGGCTTCGCGCATTTCTCCGCTTTGCCATTCGCGGTACAGATCATCCAGTATGGATTTCAGGCGCCCATCGACGACCGCCTCCGGTTTCCAGCGGCGGAAGACTTCATCGCGCAGATCCGGTTCGGCAATCAGAATTCGACTGAGACTGTTCAGCGGGCCGGGAGCGGGCCAGATTTCGCGAACGGGACGGCGATTCTCCGTCGCATGCGGGAGAGACTTTCGCTGCTGCGCAAGCTCCTTTTGGAGCGCTTCTCCGCTGATTCCCGTGCGCGCGCTGACACTTTGCAGAAACAGCTCCTGCTCGACGGGACTCGAAATTCTCGCAGCGGTCGCCACCAAATCCTTGATCGCTTCCGGCAGCGGCTGTCCGCCCCGCGCAATCAACTCAAACTGAAACTCCACCGGTCCGCGCGCCTCATTAACGAGCTTCCAGATCGCTTCCGCTCCACGTTCTTGCACGAGGCTGTCCGGGTCATCCTCCGCAGGGAGTAGCATCACCTTCGGTTGGGCGGATGCGGAGATCAACACATCCAGTGCGCGCCGTGCGGCAGCCATTCCCGCACTGTCACCGTCATAGAAGATGAACACATTCGGCGTGAACCTCACCAGCAGCCGCGCTTGTTCTTCGGTGAGCGCGGTGCCCAGCGATGCCACCGCGACCTTGACTCCCGCCATCACCAGCGAAAGGCAGTCGGTGTAGCCCTCGACCAGTATCGCACGCTCCTGCCTGCGAATGTCGTTGCGGGCTTCCCACAGACCGAAGAGTTCCCGACCCTTGCGATAGACCGCGGTTTCGGGAGAGTTGATATACTTGGCTTCCGGCTGATCGCTGTCCTCCCGCAACCTGCGCCCCCCGAAGGCAATGACCTTGCCGGAGAGGTTGCGAATCGGGAACATGATACGATGCCGGAACGCATCAAACGGTTTTGACTTCTCGCGGCCTTCCTTGGCCAGACCCGCCTGCACCAACGTGCTTGGA
>CAZGVT010000015.1:17108-20676 GCA_964529255.1 uncultured Alphaproteobacteria bacterium
CGCGAACTCCACCAGACCCTCCCAGCCGTCCGGAGCATAGCCCAACAGATAGGATTCGATCACTTCTTTACCATAACCGCGCGCAGTCAGATAGTCGCGGGCCTGGCGGGCGCTGTCCGTCGCCGACTCGGTAAGTTGCTGATAGAAATAGTCGCGGGCCAGCGCATTCGCGCGATAGAGCAGTTCACTTTCCGAAGGCGCGCCGTCATCGCGATAAGCAGGCAACGTGATATGCGCGCGCTCGGCCAACCGTTTCACCGCTTCAAAGAAGGAAATGCGCTCGATCTCCATGAGAAACCCGAACACATTCCCACCCTTGCCGCAGCCGAAACACTTGAAGATCCCGCGCGACGGATTGACATTGAAGCTTGGAGTCTTCTCCTGATGAAACGGACAAAGACCGATGTAATTCGAGCCGCGCTTTTTCAATGCGACATAGCCTTGCACAAGCTCGACAATCGAACTGGCAACGCGAATCTCTTCGATCTTATCTTCAGGAACTTTCATGAGTCACAGGCGCACGGCAGGACACACGGACGGCAATACACGCAGACATCACCTGCCGTCTGTTGCCTGCTTGTCATTTGTGTTTGGTATGGCTCGGGTCAACAGCTTTCAACCTCTTGTGGCCCCCGCTTTGCTTTACACACGAGTGAGGTAATGATGAATAACACACAAGAACAAACACGAGCAAGAGTTGAGGCTGCGCCGCCACCGTGGCTGATTTTCGTCAGTAGTGCGGAGGAAACGTCGGCGTGGCTTCGGCTGATGATTGTGAACCCGGTGAATGGCGCGATGTGCGTTACGCTTCCGGGAGCTATCGAGGTGGACCCGCCGCCCGATCCGGGTGCGAACGACTTGCCGACTGCGTAATTCGCTTCGCGATCCGCAATTATGCATTGGCTATCGTAGCGCGTTGCTTGCAACGCTCTCGTGCAATCGAATTCAGACTGAAGCGGCCTGCGGGCCGCTTTTTGTTCTATCTTGTCCCCTCCGCGTTGGCAGAGCAGGTGGAGACAGATGAAGCGTCGCAAGCGCCGCGCTACGGCTTCAGAATTTCTTGCTTGAGATGCACAGATGAAATCGTAGCGCGTTGCTTGCAACGCTCTCGCGCAATCGAATTCAGACTGAAGCGGCCTGCGGGCCGCTTTTTGTTCTATCTTGTCCCCTCCGCGTTGGCAGAGCAGGTGGAGACAGATGAAGCGTCGCAAGCGCCGCGCTACGGCTTCAGAATTTCTTGCTTGAGATGCACAGATGAAATCGTAGCGCGTTGCTTGCAACGCTCTCGCGCAATCGAATTCAGACCGAGGCGGCCTGCGGGCCGCTTTTTGTTCTATCTTGTCCCCTTCGCGTTGGTAGAGCAGGGTCTATTGACCAGAGAACTAAAACTTCACCTTCGGCGCTTCCCTCGCTTCAGCCGGAGCTTCGAGCAATTCGCGGCGGTCGAAGCCGAACATGCCAGCGATGATGTTGCCGGGAACACGGCGAATCTTCTTGTTGTACTCGGTAGCGACTTCGTTATATCGCTTGCGCTCGACGGCGATGCGATTCTCGGTTCCGGCAAGTTCATCCTGCAGCGCGCGGAAGCTCGCGTCAGCCTTGAGCTGAGGATAATTCTCGGCAATCACAAGTAACCGCGAAAGCGCCGACGTGAGCTGATTCTCGCCGTCGATGCGCTGTCCCGGAGTTTGCGCCGAACCGATACGTGCGCGCGCATCGGCGACGGCTTTAAAGATATCGGCCTCGTGCGCGGCATAGCCTTTCACGGTTTCAACCAGATTGGGAATCAGATCAAACCGCCGCTGCAAAACCACTTCGATCTGCGCATAAGCCTTGTTGGTCTCCTCGTCCATGTTCACAAGACCGTTATAGGTCCCATAAACCCACAGCGCGATGCCGAAGGCGGCAGCAAGCACGACAATTAAGATGATGACCGCAGTCTTCATGGAAGGTCCTTAGTGAGACACTGAAATGCTGAAACGCTGAAACGGAACTTGTGGCCTTGTCTTCATACTTTCGCTTCGTCGAGGTATCTCACCAGCTTCGCGGATTGATCGAGATAGTTCTCCATCAACGCGACCAGATCGGTACCCGACGGCGTCTTATTTTCATGGACGCTGCGGGCCACGTCCGCCCAGATCGCGGCGCTGAACCAGTCGAGTCGATCCATCTCGTCGAGCGCGCTCTTCATCGTGACAGGCTCCAGCCGCGCGCGCATGAGCAGGGCCGTACCGCGCACGAGACTTAACAGCCCGGAAAATGTCGATCGAAAAATCGGCGGATAGTGCTTGGGATTGCCTCCGGCAGCGAACCAGCGGCGGTACAGTTCAATCCGCTTCTGCCTCGCTTCCTGCTCCAATTCCCTTCTCACGGAAGCCCAGTCGGCGGCAAAATGCTCAAACGGATCCGATCCGGCCAGCACTTTTCTCGCTGCGGCCATTTCGGTAAATTCGAGCGCAAAGCTGTCCTGACTGCGCCGGAATTGTTCATGCGAAAAGACGACCGGCGGCGTCACCCGCAACTTGATCCAGCCCGGCATCGCCTTGATAAACGAGCGCAGCAGAGCCGGAGCGGTGTCTTCGACAATGACGAGCAGATTGATATCGCTCTTCGCGTGGGCGTCACCACGAGCATGGGAGCCATACAATACGAGAGAGTAGAGATTGGCTCCCAGCGCACTCTGCACGCCGGATGTGATGTAGTCGAGTTGTTTTTGAATGTCCAACGCAGGGTGCGGCTAAGACTTGTTGTAATCCTTGAGTACAAAGATGGGAACCACACATTCCGCAGCGGCTGTATCATGCCCTACATGGATTGCCTGCATACGCAGATAGTACACCCCGGGCCGGGAGAAGTGGAGTATGAGTTGAGACGAAAACGCGTCGATGAAGTTTGTGTGCGATCCGTACGCCTGAAACTCCTCCGACACGTACTCCCGGAACATGAACTGCGCCTGAACTTGATAGAGCTGCGGATGAAAGAAACTTGGACTCGGGTGAAGCACTGCAAAAAATTCCGCAGAATCACCGATTACATAGGTGAATTTTCTGGGAAATCGGTAGGACGGTTCCGCGGTCAATATCGCCCCCGATTCATCCCGCACCTCAATTCCCCTCGTAAGCGTCGCGGCGTGGTTTCCGCTGCAAACGGTGACGGTCACTTCGTAAGTTCCCGGATCGGACGGTCCCATCCAGATGCGCTTGTCAGGATCGCCGGGGTAGTCACCCGTCGGCGCAAGAAAACCGCCACTCAACCAAACTTGATCGTAATCAAGTTCATAAAGTGGATCGGCGTAGAAAGTGTCATAGACTTCTTCGCTCGACCATTCATACTCCGCGGCCTTCCACTCTTCCGCATCACCAATCACGCACGTCAGCAAAGCAATCGGGTGCGACGGCGTGACAATCTCAGGCTCAACACGAAGCTCTTCTATCCACACTTGCGGCTCGCGATCGGGCGTCACACCCTCCGGCCCGAACGAACAACTCATAAATGTCGAAGCACCGGCAACACAGATGCATGTAATGACGCATTTCATGGTCGCCTCCGTTGATTTGAATTTCCGCCT
>CAZGVT010000016.1:0-498 GCA_964529255.1 uncultured Alphaproteobacteria bacterium
GGTGAGAAAGAATCCAAAGGGTTGTGGTCCAGAGGGGTCCAACCCGCCCTCTCTGCGCATTCCATTACCGCCGGACCCACGACAGGTCACGCCCTATCAACAATTCCTTCATTTCAGCATGATGAGTGTTCTTCATGAGAATCTGCTCAGTATCGAAGCCGTGATGGAGAGCCATTTCAATAACCTCGCCTGACGAATCATAGGTCATCAGGAAATCGCCTTTCAATCCAACAATCGTGCGAAACAGCTTCTCATGATCTACATGACAATGGACATACAAGCGCGAACCGGCGCGCTTCCCGCCGGCGGTATAGGGAGGATCAACGAAGTAGAGCGTTCGCTCGCCGTCATAGCGCCTCATTATGCCAATACCGTCACCGTGCAGGAATTGAATCGGCACACTTTTCTTTAGCGAAGCGATTTCCCGGATTCGGCGTGCCAGCGTCTCGGGATACCATCGTGATTTTATCCCCTTCCCATTCTCACCTTGCTTAACAA
>CAZGVT010000016.1:508-885 GCA_964529255.1 uncultured Alphaproteobacteria bacterium
GCCATGGCTGATTCGATTACGCACTAGCGTCTGAAAGGCGCGCAAACGAATCGATCGCGGTCGAGTGGCAATCAACCTGTTCGCAGTTTGCGCGGTTAACGAGAAGTTCAAAATACTCTCTGCGAGCCACTCGGCATGACTTCCCAAGACGGTTCTCCACACGCTTGCAACGTCATCGTCCAACTCGATCAAGACCACTTGTTGAGCCAATCGTTCAAATGCGGCTGTCAATCCAACAATTGCCCCGCCCGCAAACGGCTCGACGAGAGTACTTGGTCTAAAAGGCAAAGACGCGAACCACTTCCTCACCCACGGAATCAGCCACGTTTTTCCACCGGGATAACGAAAGGGGCTGCGTTGTGGAACCGTCGCCACGT
>CAZGVT010000016.1:895-17959 GCA_964529255.1 uncultured Alphaproteobacteria bacterium
CATCCGCCGAAATGCCGTGTCGTCATCGGGAAGCGGTGGATCTGTCATGAGCGACGTGGCTTCCCGCAAGTCGGTCAGCAGCTCTGTGACTTTGACAAGTTGCAGTCGCTGCGTAGCAGGCTGAGGCTGCAAGGTATAAACCAACCACGCGAGGTCGGCCGTTCGTCCATGAATGGGGCGCATTTTCGGAAGGCCGGCAAAGAATTCACTGTCAACTGCAACGACCATCTTTTTTCCCCATTGCCGCAAGAGTTTGCTCTTGACAATCAGTTGCGGAATCAAACGCTTTAGAGCGGAGAGCGGGTCGGGGCGCGGCGGATCCAGAAGCCTCGACCAATCCTCTCCGTCAAACAGCCGTGGATCTTCCATGAACGCCGTAAACAGCTTTCCAATATTGCCGGAAATATACACTGCCTGTGTCTCCAAAGCCCCATAGTCTGTTATCATTCCTTTCTCATCATAGGAGACAAGTACGAAGTCAATTTTGCCGACTTGCTTTCCAGTGGCATCTCCAAGTCTTGCCTCAGAGATCGTCGTCCACTTTGCATCGTGAGGAAACAGAAATTTCGCGGCATCCTGTGCAATGATCCATCCTTCCCGGAATCTGACAGGGCAAACAATGGTGGGTTTTTCGCCGTAGTATACGCTACAGACACCGATTGGATCCGTCTTGCTGCTCTTTGTGCAATTGGGGACACCGTTATGAAAAGGACACAACCTATTCGCGCGATGCCGGACGGCGCTATCGTCCGCGGCATTCGTCGGAAAACCGAACACTTCCGCAAAAGGTGGACGCACTGAGCTCAAGGAGTTCTCGGTTCTCTTCAGGGTTTCCTAAGAGTGACTCTTGCTGATTGTGAAAGGCAAATCGCGATCAGAAATCATATTCCAGCAATTTGAAAACGAGCGCGGCGCGGAACGTCCAGTCGAGATGCGGGTCGTGCGCGGGTTCGAGTGGAAAGTACCATGGCAGCGTTGAGTTCAAGAGCGGACTGCCGTCCTGCGCTACAGAAGCGGTATCCTCAAACCGGATCCAGCCATCGGCATCTTGACGGGACTCAACTTCTTCGAACATCCAGCGCGTAGCGTTGCAGGAGTGTGTGATGCCAAGCCGGGCGGACAGCTCCAGTTCGTAGAAGAGCTGCTCGGGATGCTGCAAGTATTCACCCTTCTCGCACAGGCGCAGTGCAAACCGATCCACGGGTGCATGCCGTTCCATGTGGGTGAGTGCTTTCAGCACGATGTTTGACACTCGCTCCGACGCGTCATCACCCCACGGGTAGCGGGCGATGGCCGCATAGGACCAGAGGGTCGGCGGTGCCGTTCCGCTTTCCGGGAAGCGCTCCCATTCGGTGAGCACGGCTTCCGTCATTGCAATCACGAGCGGATTGAGTTCCCCGGACGCGCGCGTGATCAGGCTCAGGAGAATGTCGCGAGCCACAGTGGGCGGAAACTCGGACGAAAAATCCGATCCCACAAGCGCCGGCAAAACCGCGGATTGCAGCGAATCATCGACTGCCCGCGTGTTCTCCAGTCCCAATTCGCAAAGTCGACACAGCGCAAACTCGGTCTTGGCCAGCGAGCGATCCCAGCTGCCGTCGGGTCGTCGCGCCGCGAGAATCGCCTGCACCTCGGACAGATTCTCAACCTCGCTCCGCATTGCGACGGTTTCCAGATAGCTCTCGTCCCGTCCGGCAAGATCGCGGACAATGCGATACTTCAGCGCGGGCCCGGCGGCCTCGAAGAGCGGCCGCAGATTGGGAGCAAGCGACTCCAAGCTCAATCGACGAATTTCAAACTACAAACGACCATTCGAACCGCTGAGCGCATTCAAGTCTGCAATTTGTGACTCGAAGACTGCTCACCAAGCGCGCGCTCGATAAGCTGTTTGAGCTGCTGGCCCTGGACCGGCTTCGCGACATAGGCGAAGCCCTCCTCGACCAGCGTCTGGCGAATGGTCTCCTGAGTCGGAAAGCCGGTCAGAATGATCACCGGGAGATCGGCCCGATCTCGCTTGAATTCGTGCAAGAGATCGTTGCCGTTGCCGCCGGGCAGCCACAGATCGCTGATGACCAGATCGACTTGGTGTTCATGAAATCGCGATTTCGCTTCATCAACATCTCCGGCCATATGCACTTCGTAGCCAAGCAACTCGATGACCACTCCGATCTGCGCGCGTACGTCGGCATCGTCTTCGACGAGCAAAATGTGTTTTTTACGGGGCACGGCTTAGAGCTTCACAGCCGAACGCGGGACGATCCGGCAGGATTGAACGGTGACGGCCTTCAGCGGCGTGGAGTTCTGCGCGCCGCCGACCGGAGTGTTCGCGACTTTGTCCAGCACATCGAGGCCTTTGATCGTATTGCCGAAAGCCGTGTATTGATTGTTCAAGTGCGCGGGATCCCCGTGGCAGATAAAGAACTGCGAACCGGCGGAATTCGGATCGCCGGAACGCGCCATGGAGAGAATCCCCTTCTTGTGCGGCGTCGGATTGAATTCGGCGTTGACCTGCCAGCCGGGGCCGCCGGTGCCGTCATTGGCAGGATTCGCATCCTTTGAATTCGGATCGCCGCCCTGAATCATAAAGCCTTTGATCACACGATGGAATTTCGTTCCGTCGTAATATTGGCTGTTGGCCAGATGCTTGAAGTTTCGTACGTGGTTCGGAGCCTTGTCGGGATAAAATTCGAGCACGATTTCGCCAAGCGAGCCGATGCTGTCCTGCACGATGGTGAGCACGGCCACGCTGTCGCCGGTGACGGGATAATCCGCCGCCCACTTTGCGGGTGCACCCGCCGCGGGCTGCGTGGCTGCCGGAGTTTCCTGCTTTTGCGACTGCGCCTGAGCTTGAGCAGATTCGGCAGGCTTCTTGTCCGCACTCTTGCAGGCGGAGAACAGAATGAAAACGGAGAGCAGAATGGGAAGGGTTTTGAACATGAGCGTGTGTCTTAAGGTTTGTTAAAGGTGTAGTCGTGCAATCTTCTTCCATTAGGGTCAGGCTCTGCCTGTCCGGTGAAACGGGTTCGACGGGCGGAGCCCGCCGCTAGCGTGTGCGGGCGCGTGGGAACAAAACTAAACGTCAATCATCGGTCCGATGGTGAGCTGCGCGGTGACGTGGATCACCGCACCACTGCCGTCGAGAGCGTCCTCGGCAGATTGACGGGCGAGAGTCGGTTTATTGTTCTCTTCGGAAATATGAGCGAGGATCGCGTGCGTTAGTCCGTTTCCCATGCAAGCTGCGAGCGCAGTGGCGGTTTGGCGGTTGGAAAGATGTCCCGTCTCCGACGCTATGCGTTCCTTGAGCAATTCCGGGTAGGAACCGGTGCGAAGCAGCTCTTCATCGTGGTTGCTCTCCAGTACCGCAACGGACGCATGCGCGATTGCGGATTGGAGTGCAGCCGGAACTTCGCCTAAGTCGGTCGCCACGACAATTCGCTGTCCGGCGACGAGCAATTCAAAGGCGACAGGCTCAGCGGCGTCATGCGGCACCGGAATTGCTCGCACGACGAATGGTCCAAACTCGGAGGCCTCGCCGTTCAGTGCGTGGGTCCGGCAGCGCGCCGGAATGACCGGATCAACACAGCCGAGTGTCCCTGCGCTGGCGAATACCGCGGCGCGAGATCGTTCGAGAAACCGGCCCAGACCGCGCGTGTGATCCGTGTGCTCATGGGTGATAAACACGGCGGAGATATCCTCCATCCGCTCGTGAATGGCTTGCAGCACACGCGGCAGCGCACGAATCCCCAGACCTACGTCGACCAATATCCGCGTCTCATCTGAGCGCAGAAAGACGGCATTCGCCTTGGAGCCGGAAGCCAGTACGCAGATCCGCAAAGACATGCTCAGTCCGTTTCAACCTGTGGCTGCGGATTCCCCATACCGACGACGGAGTAGACCACGTTGCCGTGCGCATCCACGAAGCCGAATTTTCCACCCGGCCAAGTCACGGCGGCAACGCCTTTCTTGAACGGTTCTCCCTGGTAGAATTGCAGCGGAATCACCATCCCGCCGGACGGATCGACATAACCCCACCCGCGATCAATCCGCACGGCGGCGAGGCCTTCACTGAACTCCATGGCGAAGTCGAATTGCGGCGAAATGACGGGCCGGCCCTCTTTGTCTACGAATCCCCATTTGTTTCCGGTGCGGAACGCCGACCGACCCTCCTTGAAACCGGCGACTTCATCGTATGGAGTCGTAAACGCAACTTTGCCCGCTTGGTCGATGAAGCACCAAAGGATCCTGCCGTCCGGTTGTTTCACACGACCTCTGGCGAGACCTTCGGAATAGATGTCAATATAGACATAGCTCGTGGGCAGAACGAATTTCCCGGTCCGGTCGATGACGGCATAGAGCGAATCTTCCTTCTGGACCGGAGCGCGGCCGCCGACGAATTTGCCGCCGAATAGAAACTTGTTCGGGATCGCGAGCTTCCCGACGGTGTCGATATAGCCGTATCGCTTGTCAATGATCACCGGACAGAGCCCCTCGGAGAAGTCTTTGCGCACTTGAGTCGTATCAGGTGGAATGACCATCGCTCCGCTGCGGTCGAGGAATGCGCGCGGTCCACCGGGTACCATGCGCACGCGCGACCGGTTGCCTTTGAAATCCCCCGCGCGATCGTATTTGGGTTCGATCACGACCTTGCCGGTGGTGTCAATGAATCCGAAACCCATGCCAAGCCGGATACAGGCCAGGCCCTCGAAGAAATAGCGCGCGCCGTCGAACTGAGCGGGTATCGCCACTTTGCCTTCGGCATTCATGTAGCCCCATTTCTGACCATCGAAGAAGGGCAGCATGTAGCCGCCCGGCGCAACTTCGGCGGGTTTGGGCTCGTGCTTGACGGGAGTCGCTTTCTTCGTGGAGTCTGCGGACTCAGCGGATTCCTTGCGTGAAGACTTGCAGCCCAAAGCGAGCAGTGAAGCGGAAAGAAATAGAAGGATGAAATGTCGTGTCAAGAGGGTATGGCAAGCTTTCTGCTGCCGCGTTTTTCCAGCGGCAAGCCTTGACGGCAAAGCGGACAATTTTCAGGGGAGTAACTCTCTAATTCGAGTTGGACCACGGCAAAGGGCGTTGGCGAGAGCGGGCTTGGGCCGCGTTGGATCAGCGCACCGATCCCGGCGACTTCCGCGCGCTCACGACGAACCGCTTCCAGAACTTCACCGACGGATTTTCCGGTGGTGATGACGTCTTCGCAGACGAGCACACGCTGACCCGGCCGCAGCGCAAAACCGCGCCGCCACTCCATACGCTCTTCAATGCGTTCGGGGAAGGCAATGGGGACAGCGAGTTTTTTTGCCACTTCATGCGCAACCAGCACGCCGCCTGTCAGCGGCCCGACGACGAGTTCGATTCCCGCTTCGCGAAACTGATAGGCAATCAGCTCCGCAAATTGTTGCGTGAGGTCGGGCCGTTCGAGCAGCCGGAATTTCTCGACATACACTCCACTGTGTAACCCGCTCGAGAGCAGAAAATGCCCTTCGAGGAATGCGCCGCACGAGCGGAGAAGGGAGAGAGCGTGGTCTGATGTCAGCACTGTTGTCGTTTAATTTATGGTGACCGCATCAGGGCCGGGGACGGACTGCAATAGATCGGTGTTCCGTCTAAAACACGAGGACCTTGTCGGCATCCAAAGTCCATTGAGTCAACTCCGCCATGGTGCTGCGGTGCGATCCTTCAATCAGCTCTGCCGATTCAATCCCACGTGCTTCCATGCATGTCCCGCAAACTCCGATAGCCCCGCCGTGACTTAGCACAGCCTTGATCATGGTCTCGATATTGTAGTACCCTTGCGGGGTCTTCTGACCGCGCTTGGCGCAAACAGCGGCATCACCCATCAAGAACACTTTGACGACCGTGCCCTCGGATCTTCCGAGCGTCATGGCAAGCCGGAGCCCATTATAGGATCGTTCGGTTCCGTACGGCGGATCATTGAGAACGATTAGAACTTTCATACTTCAGTACGATCTTACCACCAGCGTACCGGCCAGCATGTCGTGCAACGCTTGTTTCTTCGCAGTGAAGCCGGCCATGATATAGCCGATGGAGAAAATCAAGCCGGAGAGAATCTTCCCGAAGTGACGACCGGATGCGCGCATGAAGGAGATGCGCTGGCCGTCCATATCGGTGACCTTGATGCCCAACGCGCGCTTGCCGACGGTTGCCTGCCACGAACTCGATTCCATCAGCGCATGATAGAGCCAGTTCATACAGATGCTCACCACGGTGACCACGACAATCATGGCGAGAAACGGCCCGAGGACTTCGAGCACCTCCGATAGCTGCTCCGCATCTTCGATGTCCTCGAAGCGCGCGGCCCAGCCGACCGAATAAATGATCACGAACAGGGCGATAAAGAATCCGGGGATGGAGAGCACAAGTTGATCGATCAAGTGCGCGAGAAATCGCATCCAGAATCCGGCATACAGAACCACCGGCGCGGCGGGCGCCGACACACCGGGGCCGCCTGCCACGAAGGCGAGGGGCTTGCCACATTGCCGGCAATAGTTGGAGCCATCGCTGTTGTCGGCTCCGCATGAAGAACAAAACATTGTTCCTCCGAATTTGTAGAGCGCCTCATGAGGCGCTGCATCGCAACGGCAGGCAGACTTGCCTGCGCTGCGTAGAATTACTTTGTCAGGGAAAGCAGGCGCGGATCGCCGCGCATCAATCTCCAGCAGTCATCCTCGAAGGGCGCCGTGCGATAGCCGGAGTCGATGGCAATGGCCTGCCGCAAATCTTCGAGCGCGGAGTCGGGAAGCCCGCTCGAAGCATGCAGGCAGCCGCGATGCCACCACGCATTGGCGTAGTCGGGCTTGAGGCGCAACGCTTCATCGTAGGCCGCTTTCGCCTCTTTGAAACTATCCAATGAACCGAGACAGCTTCCGCGAAGGTGCCAGGCTTGCGGATAATCCCGGCGGTAGGCGAGTGCGCTGTCGATCAACTTGAGTGCGGAATCTCGATTGCCGGGCTCATACTCTCCAATGGCGCGATAAAACCAGTCTTCAGCCACTCGCGCGGAATCGATGCTGACGGCAGCGGGCCGCGCATTCCTGTTCGGAGTCTGATTGGAGCAGCCAGCGAAACTCGCGCACATTAACACGAAGACGATCCGGCCTATGGTTCGTCGATCGGAGCCGGTCTTCCGGCAGCCACCCTTACTCACCGAGATCCTGACCGACAAACTGTTCCTGAAGTCTCAGGATTTCGTGTCGTGCGGTCGCGGCGAAGTTTGCGTCGGAGGATGCATACAGGATCGAGCGGGAGTAGTTGAACAGCCCTGTCGCTCCGGCGCGCTTCATCATCTCCCACGCGGCGATGGTATCGCCACCTTGCGTACCGCCACCCGGCAGCAGCAGCGGAAGATCGGGGGCAACCTGAAGCACGGCATTCAGAGCCGCAAGTTTAGTGGTCCCGACGACTAAACCGACATTGGGATGCTGACTCCAGGAGCGAGCTTGATGGGCAATCTCGACAAACAGAGGCCGACCCTTGACCGAAAGCTCCTGCACCTCTCCGGCGCTGGGGTTAGAGGTCGCGCAGAGCACAAACATCCCCCGGCCCGGGTGGCGACAGAAGGGTGCCAGAGCCTGACCGCCCAGATAGGGCTGCACGGTCAAGGCGTCAGCCTGAAGTCGCTCCAAAAGGGCTTGCGCATAGGCCTCGTTGGAGTGGCTGACATCGCCTCGCTTGGCATCGACGATAATCAGCACTTCCGGTCCGGCCATCTCCCGCAGCTCCTCCAAAACCGCCCACCCTTCAGCACCATAACTTTCGAAAAAAGCTGTATTTGGCTTGTAGGCTGCAACGAGATGCCGGGTCTCGGAGATGATTGCGTCGAGGAAGCGCCGGAGCGCAGTAACATCGGTTCCCAAGTGGCCGGGGATGCGCCGAGGATCGGGATCGAGCCCCAGACAGAGGGGGAATCCCGTCCGCTCGATAGCCCATTGGAATCGCTCTTGGAAGGGTGCTGACATGAGTGTCGCTGGGGGATTTCGTAAACTTAAAAAGATACTCATTCTGCTCAGAACTTACAACATTTTCCGTCCGAATCAGCCTTTGATTCCGACCGCTGGATTAGGTTTGCGCGCACGGTTTTCACGTCCCGGGGATCAAAAGGGACTTTCAATGCCGGTGCAATCTCCTTTCAATTTTGGCTGAATTTCGCATTCATAAAGATATGTTTTTATGTATCTTAAATGGAGGAATGCCGATTGCAGTGACTGATGAGAAATCATCTCAACTTCAAGCCCCGAGGAACCGCAATGCGTCTTCACTGTGTCAATATCGCCGCGTCATGTCTAATTGTTCTGGCTCTGGCCGGCTGTTCCGACAGCTCGATGGACGCAGACATGAACCACAATGACAACCTTGTCGTGACGGTCTTGCCGCCGGATGGAGCCGTGAACGTTGCGCTTGATGCAGTCATTACGGTCGCTTTCAGTCTGGCCATGGACACGGCCTCGGTCGGACCGCAATTTATGATGCACCGGGGTTGGAGTGTCGGCGGACGTCGATTGGATGGTCACCGGGTGTGGTCAAATGGCGCAAGAACACTCACCTTCCATCCGGACCAGCCGCTCGAGCCGCAGTCGACTTATACGATTCACTTGCAAGGCGAAATGCGCGGCATGGACGGGATGATGCACCGGGGCATGCCGGATTCGATGATGAATGGCGGCATGCACAGCGGGATGATGATGGGCGGATATATGGAGACTGAAATGCGCTTCGCGTGCAGCACCGGGCCCGAAATTCGACACCAAATTGATCTGGATTTGACAGGCGATGTTGTGCTGGTTGCGGACGGTGGTTCGGGTGATCTGGCAGCAATCGATCCGACTACCAATGCACTCATCGGCGTGCAGCCGTTGAACATGGTCATGTATCTTCATCATCTGTATCTCTCGACCGCACGGGATCGCGTCATCGTATCGGATGTTCCCGAAGACCTCAGCGGCGGACATGGCGGTCACGGTGGACAGGGTGAGATCATGTCTCACGTGATCTTGCTCGATTCCCGAACTCTGCTTGAGACCGCGCGTCTTATGATCAACGGTGTTGCCCACAACGGTGTCGTCACTCCGTCGGGGCATTCGTTGCTGGCGGCCAATGCCACAACCAGTCGCGTTCTTGAGTACAGCTATCCTGGTCTTGTTTTCCAGCGCGAATTCGCTGTGGGCGGCGGGCCGCTGGAAGTGTCTGTGACTCCGGATGGGCTCCATGCGCTTTCTGCAAACGGCAGCGGAGGGTCGGTCACTCGAATCACGCTTGCCTCAGGCGAAACCAGCACGCTGGCCGTCGGTCAATCTCCGGTGGGGGCATGGCTCTCTCCGGACGGCCAGCGCGCATGGGTGACAAATGAAGAAAGCCAGACGATCTCCGTTCTGACGATTGACCCGTTCGACGTTGTACGCACGATAAATCTTGGATTCAAGCCGGGGCAGGCGTTCGAGCACCCAACGCGCAATGAAGCTTATGTTGCGGACGAGACAAACGGCAGCGTCCATGTGTACGACCTGATACAGAATCAGTTCGTGGCCGAGATTTCTACCGGCAGCGGTGCGCACGGAATCGCCTTCAGCCCGGATGGCAGCAAGGCATATAGCAGCAATGAGCACGCAGAGTCGGTAAGCGTGATTGACTGCCAGACACGAGCCGTCATTGCAACGATTGCCGTCGGCCTGAAACCCAACGGCATTACTTTCCGATCCGCTCCGTAACGCGAGCCAGCGCACTCCGGCGGCAGATTGGCATCCGGCGGCTTGCGTAGAGCCGCCGGATTGCTTATCTTGACCATGCGAAAGGACTAACTACTGTGACTGCTATTACCTCATTCCTTCTGGAATTCCTCGTTCTATTTGGGGAGATGGCACCCTATCTGGTGCTGGGCTTTGTGCTTGCCGGGCTATTGCATGCCTTTGTGCCAAGGTCGGCGATCTCCAGACACCTCGGAAATGAGTCGCCGGGCTCGGCGGTCAAAGCGGCGATTGTCGGAGTACCCATGCCGCTCTGCTCCTGCGGTGTCATTCCCACCGGAATCGGGCTGCTCAAGCGGGGCGCAAGTCGTGCAGCGACGGTTTCATTTCTGATCTCGACTCCGCAGACAGGGGTGGATTCGATTGCGGTCACTTACGGTTTCTTCGGCTGGATCTTTGCCATTTTCCGCCCGATTGCCGCCTTCCTGAGCGGTATCATCGGCGGCCTGGCAACCCTGTTCGTGCAGAAATCGGAGCGGGATGATCAGCACTGGCTGGACTATCATGTCAAGAGTGAAGACATGCTCGAGCAGGACGGTACTCCGGTCAGTTTCCCGGAGAGGCTAAGGCGCGGACTGCGCTATGCCTTCGTTGACCTCCTCGGAGATATTTCCAACTGGTTGTTGCTTGGGCTGGTGATTGCGACGGCTATCGCTTTTGTCGTGCCCGATGATTTCTTTGCCGGGCGAGCGGGAAGCGGGATTGGTACGAAGCTGTTGATGATGGCTTTCGGTATTCCGCTTTATGTATGCTCGACGGCCAGCGTTCCGATTGCGGCGGTGCTCATGACGAAGGGCATTTCGGCGGGCGCGGCGTTTGTCTTTTTGATGACCGGTCCGGCGACGAATGCGGCGACCATGCTACTAATCGGTCGTGTGATGGGCATGCGTATTCTGGTGGTCTACCTCGCCGCAATTGCGCTCCTGGCTCTTGGATTCGGTATTGGGTTGGATGCTTTTCTCGGAGCAACGGGTTTTACCGTGACTCCGGCGGTGGATCATACCCATGAGCACATGAGTTTTGGGGCCTGGATTACCTGGCTGATGACCGGATTGCTGACGTTTTTTCTGGTTTGGCATTCATACGAGAAGTTCGCCGGAAAGTTTGTGCGAAAACCGAGAATAACCAACATGAATTCTCTTGAACTGCAAGTCGAAGGGATGAATTGCTCTCACTGTGTCCGGTCGGTGAGTGACTCGCTGAAGAGCGTTCCCGGGGTTGAATCCGCGGAAGTGAGCCTGCAGAGCGGTGTCGCCGTGGTCAGCGGAGACGGTCTTGACCGGGAACAGCTCGTGAAAGCGGTGGAAAGCGCGGGCTATTCGGTGAAATCGGCGTAGTATTCGAGTGCCGATTGCACATTCCGGCGGGGTGAGGGCACCCCGCTCGGCGAGAATTTTTGGGTGAGGGCACCCCGCTCGGCGAGAATTTTTGAGTGAGGGCACTCCGCCCGGCGAGAATTTTTGAGTGAGGGCACCCCGCCCGGCGAGAATTTTTGAGTGAGGGCACCCCGCTCGGCGAGAATTTTTGGGTGAGGGCACTCCGCCCGGCGAGAATTTTTGGGTGAGGGCACACCGTTCGGCGAGGCATTATGAATCGCTTATTTCCGATCGTCATCCCGATTCTGCTCTGTGCAGCGAGCGCTCAGGCTGATACGACGTGGGTGGCGGATGGGCCGTTGTCCGGGGAGTGGAGCGCCGCAGGCAGCCCGTATTACATTGTCGGGAATGTCTGGGTTTCGGAAGGCGACACATTGACGATCGGGCCGGGAGTCGAGGTGTTGCTGGATGTCTTTCGTTCGCTGCAAGTCTTCGGGTATCTCGCGGGATACGGCACGGAAGAGCAGCCGATTATTGTGCACTCCGCCTCGACGAATATCAGTTACTGGTCCGAAGGGATTCTGGTCGACAGCCGTGAGCCTCGCGGATTGCGGCTCGAACATTGCAACTTCATGGCTTGCAGAATCGGAGTCGTCGTCGACAGTGCTCACGCGGAATTCGATCACTGCATGTTCCGCACCGCGCGGGCGACCGGCGTCCGGTTGTTGCGCTCCGCGTTCGCCGAGCTTGTGGACTGTGAACTGATTGGAGATTCGGCCCAAACCTCGCAAGGGATGTATATCGGCGGCAATTCTAACGCTTCGCTGATTCGCACAACGATTTCGCATCAGGTACGCACGGATGGTCCGGCGATCCAGATCAGCGGTTCCCGTCTGGAGCTTGTCGATTGCAAATTGGAGCAGAACCGGGGAGTGCTCTGGGGAGGCTCGATTTCCGCGACGAACAGCTTTTTATCCTTGAGCGGTTGTCTGTTTTACCAGAACACGGCGATGTTGGGCGGAGCGGTTTTCCTAGGCGGAGATACGACATTTGCACATCTGGAAATCGATCGCTGTGTTTTTCGTGAGAACAACAGCGGTTACCGGTATGCGGCGAACGGAGGAGGAATATTCGTCAACGCGCAGACCTGCATTGTGACGCGCTCGACGTTTGTGCGTAACTACTCGAATCTTGGTTCGGCCCTTCGCACTGTACGCCCGGCGACGATCAACAGTTGCGTTTTCTTTGAGAATCAGAACTCCAAAGCTCTATACACGGACGCCGGTGCGGAGATTCGGTACTGCGATTTCTATTCCGGGTTCGGCGACTTTGACGGCGACGACCTCAGTCCCGCACTCGGAATTGTGGACCGCGTTAACGCCAACGGAGACTCGTGCGATGCGTTCCACAACATTTACCTGACTCCCGGTTTTGTCGATCTATGGAATGATTTTCGTTTGCGCCCGGAGTCTCCGTGCATCGACGCGGGCGATCCGGCATTTGGACCGGATCCCGACGGCACGGTCTGCGAAATAGGGGCTTTCGGATTTGAGCAGTTGGCGAGCCCCTTCGAGCAAGCGCGCGCCATGACCCGCGATCTCGAATTGCTTGCCGCATATCCCAATCCCTTCAACCTGCAGACCACCCTTCGCTGGCGGCAGGAGCGGCGGGAACGTATCGCGGTCACAATCTATGATCTGCTGGGCCGCCGCGTGTCTGAAATCCGCGGCGACGATTACGATCCCGGCGTACACGAAGTGTCCTGGTCCGTTGCCGGGCTGCCGTCGGGCGCCTACTATGTCACGATTGCCTCTCCGCAGGGCCGGCAAGCGACTCTTCTGACCTTGATCAAATAGCAACTTACCCGTGAAAGCGGGCCTTGGCCGCGGACTGGAAATTCCTTAGTTTAGTCTTGGAGGTCTCGCGAAATGATACGCGCATTGGTAATTTTACTCTCGCTCTGTTGCGCAGGCCACACGGTCTTCGCCGACACAACTTACGTGCCCGCCGGGTTTGTCTCAGGTCAATGGAGCATTGACCACAGCCCCTACATCATTCTCGGGGCGGCGATCGTTGCCGAAGATGAAACGCTGCGTGTCGGTCCCGGCGTAGACATATTTTTCCGGAACACGACGCTTTTTTGGATCGATGGGTTTCTCAGCGCCCGGGGCACCGCGGACTCGGCAATTGTGTGGGCCCCTCTGCCGGAAATCAACGAGCAGGGCTGGATCGGAATTCAGGCCTCTCCAGCGGGACGATGGGTTGCGGAAATGAGCCACTGCTCACTCGACCAGGGGCAATTGGAAAACCAGTCCACAGCTCTGTTCTGGCTCTCGGGCGGCGAGGCCCGGCTGGATCACTGTGCCCTGGCTCACAATCGGGGCGGCCTCAAGCTTGAAGACAGCTCAACAGTGACGATGACCGATTGTGAGATCGCCGGACCGCGGCCGAACCACGCGGTCGGGCTATGGATGCAGCAGGGTTCGCAGGCGGACCTGATCCGCACCAGCATTCACCACCACCGCTTCATTGACGGGCCCGGCATATTCACCGAGAATTCCTCGTTGAACATGACCGATTGCCGGATGTATGAGAACGAGGGCGGGGTATGGGGCGGCGCGATCTTCGCGGCTGATAATGTAACGCGGCTGACGGGTTGCGAGTTCTTCAACAACATCGGCCGTATCGGCGGAGCCGTGTACAGTGCCGGCGGCGCAGGCAGCGAACTTCGCGTGGACCGCTGTGTGTTCAGCGCGAATTCGAGCACCGAGGACGACTACAGCTCAGGCGGGGCGATTTACGCGAACTCATTTCTTTCGGACATTGTGCGATCCACGTTCGCATACAATACGGCGTTGACCGGCGCTGCAATTCGTGTGGATCGCTTCGCCACGATCAACAGTTGTATTTTCTATGGTCACCTTCGAGAGGCAGCGATTACAGCGGAAGACGACTATCACGTCGAGCATTGCGCGTTTTTCGGCAACCTCGCCGATGCCGACCCCCCGGAGCCGGGATTCGGCGAACTCACCCGGGTCAATGCCAACGGCGACTCGTGCGATTTCCTGTGGAATATCTTCATGAATCCGCTGTTCGTGGATTCAGCCGACTTCCATTTGACCGCCAATTCACCTTGCATCGATGCTGGAGACGAAGGGTTCGGGCTGGACCCCGACAGCACATTTTCCGAGATCGGTGCGTACTGGTTTGATCAGACGGTCGGTGCTCCATCGGTTCCAAATCCGAGCGTCTCAGATTTTCGACTGCTTGCTCCCTACCCGAATCCCTTCAATGCGGTGGTGACACTCCGTTGGACGCAACCGGAGGAGGAAAGAATTCGGCTGACTGTTTTTGATATCACAGGGCGATCGGTTGCGCGACTTGTTGACGCGCGTTTTACCGCGGGAGCACACGAGCTGCAATGGGACGGTCGTGCCCATGCGGCCGGGTTGTACTTTGCGACATTGGAGAGTGACAGTCGGCAGGAGGTACGGAAGGCTGTCTTGTTGAAGTAGCCGGGCACCGGGTATATCCGACCTGCCGAAACGCCGGTGCACGCGCAAGTCGACGGCATCACTGTGAAAGAGTGCACTTGCGTCCAATAGAGTTTCGAACTGCGCCTCGGCCCTGTGCCGGGGTGCACTCTTTCGGCGCTTGTATTCCTTCTCGAATCTCCTTATCTTAAACCAATACGAAGGCTCTCGATAGTCGCTCCGCTCAAATTATCTTCCGGTTTTTCCAGTGCTTCCACTCCTGACTTCCGACCAGATGCGCTCGCTTGATGCGAATGCGATTGACGATGTTGGCATTCCCGGCATTGTGCTGATGGAGAATGCCGCGCTTGCCGTGTTGCAGGTCATGGAAGAGCGATACGAGGACATGGAAGATCGCCGGATCGCGGTGGTGTGCGGTCCCGGGAACAACGGCGGAGACGGCTATGCATTGGCCCGGCAGTTACACCTGCGCGGGGCGGAAGTGGATATTTACGCCACTGGAGATCCTGCTCGACTGGAAGGAGATGCGCGGGTAAACTTCGTGTTGACGAGCAAATTGGGGATTCCGCTGTTCCGGACGGATCAGTCGCGAGAGGGTTTTTCGCTTGAGGAATATGATCTGATCGTTGACGCGATTTTCGGCACGGGCACGATCCGCGCACCGGAGGGTGCAGCAAAGGATGCTATCGATGCAATCAACGAATCCGGCGCCCCGGTGATTGCGATTGATTTGCCTTCGGGAGTGGACGGCTCAACGGGTCACACGCCGGGTGTGGCGACACATGCAACCGTGACGGTTGGGCTGGAGCATGCGAAACTGGGGCACTTCTTCCCTCCGGGTCGGGATCACTGTGGCGATGTGATTATCAGTCCGATTTCTATTCCTGAGTTGCCGCCGGACCGCCTGGAATTCCAATATTTCTCGCCGCTCGACGAGGATGTTGAGGAAGCTCTTCCCGTGCGGTCGCGGGATGCGCACAAGGGGGATTGCGGCAGACTGATGATCGTGGCCGGTTCGCGCGGCATGAGCGGTGCGGCGCGGCTGGTTGCCCAATCGGCCTATCGTTCCGGAGTCGGTCTCGTAAAGGTTGCATGCCCTGAGAGTATTCGCGCAGAGATTGCGGCGGGAGTACCCGAGGCGACGACGATTGGGCTGCCGGAAACGACGAACGGCACGATCAGCGAAGGGGCAATTGAGTTGCTGAAGAGTTGGATGGACTGGCCCGGCGCATTCGCGGTGGGTCCGGGACTGGGCCGCGACGAAGAGACTGGGGTGTTTTTGCAGGCGCTGTTCAGTTTGTTTCGTTCGTTCCGCATGGTGATCGACGCGGACGCGCTGAATCTGATTGCGGATCACGAGCTTTTCGAACACATTCCGGCGCAATCCGTGTTAACGCCGCATCCCGGTGAGTTTTCCCGATTGATGCAGTCGGACAGTTCACTAAGTGGCCCGAACTCGCACGGGCAGTTTGCCGAGCGCGTGAAAGCGGCGCGAACGCTCGCCGCGCAGTGGCAGACGACTCTGGTGCTGAAAGGCTCGCCGACCGTGACGATTGGCGAGGGACCGGTGATTGTGAATCCGACGGGGAATGCCGGACTGGCGACGGGCGGGACCGGTGACGTACTTACGGGAATTATCGCCGGATTGATTGGCCAGGGCGTGGACCTGTTCGATGCTGCGTGGTCAGGATGTTTCCTGCATGGGCGCAGTGCGGATCTGGCCACTCATGAGCTGGGTGAAACCTCGTTAATCGCGACGGATGTGATCCGCTTTCTTCCCTTGGCGATTCGCTCGTTAAGCGATGAACAGGAGCACGAGTGAGCGCTTTCGGGCGGGAGTGGAAGTCTTGGGCTTGAGTGTGGCTGCTCGTGTTCGCTGACCGGTCGTTTTTCTGGTTATCGGCGAGTGCACTTTGGACGGCGGGAGTGCTGGCAATCGCGCTGGGGCCGCAGTCCGGACATGCCTGGTTGATGAAGACTTTCGGCGACAAACTGCTTCATGGGGCGGCATTCACGATTGGCTGCTACTGTTGGGGTCGCGGCATCGAGGGAAGTCCGGCACTGCGAAAGTCCGCGCCTCTCGTCGCGGGTGCGATAGCGCTGGTAGTGGGAATACTTATCGAGTACTTGCAATCGTATGTCCCCTCACGGCAGTCAGATATTTATGACATTCTGGCAGACATTGGCGGGATTGTACCTGCTATGGTGTTGCTAACCTTTCACCGGGGGAAGCGGGCGCTCGAAAACGCCGATTCGCGGCGGAATCTGGTCAGATATTCGGAGTGATGGTTTGCCTTCAATTCACCGGGGGCGTATCCCAAAATCATCAGAGTGTGTTAAGTGGACACGCCGAGCCGGGCGAAGGACAACAAGCTTTTCGCCCGAGTGATCTCATTCCGTGCTTCACCCGGCCGGAACCTCTCACTCTCTGTCAATTCCGGCGGGGTGAGGGCACCCCGCTCGGCGAACAGAGTGAACCCGTCACTTCATTCGCGT
>CAZGVT010000016.1:18059-20125 GCA_964529255.1 uncultured Alphaproteobacteria bacterium
TGAGGGCACCCCGCTCGGCGAACAGAGTGAACCCGTCACTTCATTCGCGTCTGGCTAGGCGTTAACCTCTCACTCGCTGGCAATTCCGGCGGGGTGAGGGCACCCCGCTCGGCGAACAGAGTGAACCCGTCACTTCATTCGCGTCTGGCCAGGCGATATCGTCAGGGCTGTGATCCTCTCACGAGGCAGGCGATTCCTCTTCGTGATGAGAGGCCCGGGTCTGTAATCCGGGATCGATTTGAAGTTGATTTGCGTACTACGCTTAGGGATCGGTTAAGGCCGCATAACATTTTCATGTGAAGGAGAATTAACTTGTCCGGCACAGTCAATCGCGTTATCTTAGTGGGGCGACTCGGGAAGGACCCGGAAATCCGGTACACGCCATCGGGAGTCGCATTGGCCCGGTTCAGCGTCGCAACGGATGAGTCCCGCGTGGATGCTGAAGGAAACCGTCAGGATCAGACGGAATGGCACAATGTCGTGGTCTGGCGGAAGCAGGCGGAGATTGCGGGAGAGTATCTCAAGAAAGGCTCGCTGATCTATCTCGAAGGGCGGATTCAGACGCGAAGCTGGGAAGATCGCGAGTCGGGTCAGAAGCGCTCCATGGTGGAGATCATCGTCGACCGCTTTCAAATGCTCGGACCTCGCGCACAGGGGAGCGAGAGTGTAGGAGAGGCACCAAAGTCCGCCGGAGCGGCCCCAACGCCGCCGACGGTTGACAATAGTGACCGTTCAATGGTTGAAGACGACTTGCCCTTCTGAGCACTGCCGACCCGCAAGGAGATTTAAGTTCTTTTTCTACAAACGATGAGGCGGTCTGCAGGGTTAGCAGGATAGTAGCCTTGACCCACTCGGAAGTTGTTGAAAAATCTCCACGACGAGTGTCCAGACTCTTGACAAGCGGACAAAATTTGTTTATCCTTTGCCCGAAGTAAGGGGATATGCGCACGGGTTAACAAAGCAGGATCATCCGCTAAGCAAAAACAGTTGCTTAGGTCGCTGGAATCAGCGTCCATACAGGGTCAAAGTAGTTATTCGGTCAAAGCAGGGGTGAAAAGCGCCTCTTGCAGCGGAAATTCATGCTCGTTATTGGTGGAAATGGTCCGGGCAGATAACCCGGGTGGACGAAAAGCCCGAATTTAAGCACATGGTTTGATAGATTTTGGTTTGGTTTGGCGATAGGTTGGATACATTAAGGAGTTTTGGACAACGTAATCGAGGGCGCTAAGGGAGCACCCTCAAGGATTCCCAAGGAGGAAGATGATGAAGAAAGTCATGTTTGTGGTCCTCAGCCTGCTGATCGTCAGCGCTGCATTTGCGACGGAATCTGGTCCGTCCAACAAGGTAGGTTACACGAAGATCAACGCTCTTGGCGGTGTCGGCACCGTTTCGACTCCGTTCGGTATCTTCTGCCAGACGTGGGATGTGCCGGTAGGCAACGTTCCTTCGTATGGTGTGAACTCGACCTGCCCGTCGGACGTCTTTGGCGATCAGGCGAACTGCGGTTCACTTGTGACTGCGGATCGTATCCTGCGCCAGGACAACGGCCAGTTTGCGTATCGCGGCACGCCGTCGTGCGCGTGGACCAACCAGTTGGAGACGAACTGCGGCGCAGTCCCGGGTCGTGCCTTCTGGTATCAGAACAAGACTGGCGCGGATCGTCCGCTGGTGGTCGCCGGCGAGGTGAACAACTCTGGTAACTACGCAACGATCACGATGTCGGAAGGCGCATTTACGGCGTATTCCTGGCGTGATTCGCGGGATCTGGATCGGGATGACCTGAACCTGCTTGCGGCGGGTTTCGGCAGCGGCACGCTGGTCACCTCTGACCGTGTGATCGACCAGATTTCGGGCGAGTTCTTTGTGCGCCTGGCGGCTTCGTGGAGCGGCGCGTTGAACCCGGTTCGTCCGGGCCGTGCCTATTGGATCCAGAACAAGGACCACGCCAATGACAGTTGGCCGTACAACTACGACGCGAGCGGTGCCAGCCTGAGTATTCCGGGCGGCGATGTGAAGGAGACCAAGGGTGGTGCGAATGTCCAGGTCGTTGCTCCGAAGCCTGAGAG
>CAZGVT010000016.1:20135-20595 GCA_964529255.1 uncultured Alphaproteobacteria bacterium
GAGCAAGACCACCGGCGCGCGCAATTAAGCCCACGGATGATGATCAAGAAGTCGGATTCTGTGACAACACACACATATCAGCCAAGGAGAAAGTTCATGAAGTTCAGAATGTTTTTCGTCGCGGCCGCCATGCTCGTCTGTAGCATGTTGGCATTCGGCCAAGGATTCTCGGTTGCGTGGTACGAGCTGGATCAGCCGTTGGATGCTCCGTGCGGCAGCGGCAACTATCTGCCCGACGGAACGATGGCGCGGGAGCTGGTGGCCAGCGGCATCGAACACATGCAGGTGCAGTACGGTCGTCTCACCACCGCGCCGGACACGCAGTATTTCGACACGCTGGCCGGCGCATCGTCCGATCCGGCCGCGATCGCCTGGGAGGACGTCAACTCGGTCCGGATCTGGCTGCTGGCGCGCAGCGCCTCGCCCGAGCCGGGCTACACCAACACCAACACCTATGCGA
>CAZGVT010000017.1:0-4034 GCA_964529255.1 uncultured Alphaproteobacteria bacterium
GCCAAGGTCCGCGCGGCGAAAGCGATAGATACTCTGCTTGGGATCGCCGACAATAAACAGCTTTCCTTCGTCTATATCGACGTCCTGCCAGGCCGTCGCCGCTCTCCCTCGCTTTTCCGACAGGAACGCCACGATTTCGGTCTGCAACGGATCCGTATCCTGAAATTCGTCCACGGCGATGTAGACATACTTCTCCTTCAACTCCTCACGAACTTCAGGATGATGCAGCAAAAGGTCTCGCGCGACAATCAACAGGTCCTGGAAATCGAGCATACCGCGCGCAGCCTTGGCGGCCTGATACTCTCGCACGGCATCTTTGAGCCAGTCCATTAGATCACGAGCAAATACGGAGAGCAATTGCCGCCTCAACTTCAAGACGGCTTCGCGCAGCCCGGAGCTGAAGAATGTCTTGGCCTCTTGGAGCCTCTCCTCCGAAGTCCATTTGCTCTTGTTCCCTGTATTACTCCTGGCAAAAGGCGCCGTGCCAAGCCACTCATTCCACTCCGCCCAACTACCCTGCGGGCGTGCGACAATCCACCCGGCAACCGTTCGCATACTTGCGGCGAGCAAATCGTCGGGCTTATGACAATATTTCAAATACTCCAGTTTCGACTTGACAGCCTCGACAAATGAATCTATCTCCGCATTGAGTTCCTGCGGCTTCAGAGTCGGAACGTGCAATGAATCCAAAGTGTCGCGTTCCTTGCAAAGTTCCGCATGAAGGCGTTCGAGATTGATCCCGTGCTCGCCGGTGATCTGAAAATCGCGCGCGAGAAAGTACTCCAGCGGCGGAACGTCGCCTTGCAAGCGGTCGCGCAGCCAATCCTCAAAGCTCTCGGTTTGAAGTTCTGCGGCTGCTCTTTCATCGAGAACGGTGAAAGACGGGTCAACACCGGCTTCCACCGGCCGTTCAGAAATGAGGTCGCGGCAAAACGCGTGAATCGTTCCCACCGGCATGAGGTCAAGCGAAAGCAAGGCCGCGCGGCAGCGCTGGTCTTCGTCTCGTCCCTCTGCAATCTCTTCTTCGAGGGCATCGCGCAAGCGCAACTTGAGTTCACCGGCGGCCTTTTCCGTAAACGTGATGGCGACGATGCGCGTCACGGGTTCCATGATCGCTTTGATGATGGTCACGAGCCGCGATACGAGCAGCGTGGTCTTCCCCGTGCCCGCTGCCGCTTCGACAAGAAAAGTCGTCTCGCGCTCCGTCGCCGCGCGCTCCCGCTCAACGTGATCGATCAGCAACGGAACTTGACGCTCACTCATCTCCGTCCTCCGCGTCAGAAGCAGTCGCTCCGCCTTTCGAACTCCAGCGACCGGCGCCGCAGGCCGCTTTCACGTGGCAATGTCTGCATGGTTCGCCGGGAGTCGGATGAAAGTCTCCGCTGCAAATGCCGTCATGAATGCGCCGTACTTGCGCTAACAAAATCGGCACAGACGCTTGATTATTCTCCGCGGTATAAACTGTTTGCTTGTTCCCCGCATCAAAAAAGTGATACTCCACTTGCGCGACCGGCCTGCGCGCGAGTAACTCGGCAGCGCGAAAATAGACCGGCGCCTGCAGTAATCTGCCCTCGTCCAATCCACAGACCTTACTGTGGTTGTACTTATTGCCTGCTTTCGCGCCGCTCTTGTAGTCAACAACTCGCACATGAGTTTGCGCGCGGGAGTCCATGCGATCGATGCGGCCGTGAAAGTGGACACTTTGTCCGTCATCAAGTGTGATCTCCACCCGATTCCCAACTTCGCGGCCGAACTCCTGCTCAAACCATTGCGGTACAAAACCGCTTTCGTCGCGCAGCTCCGTCCGGAACCAGTGCTCCAAATCGCTCATGAATCGCTGCTGCATTATCTTCCAAGCCGCCGGCGGAGGTGGAATTTGTTCACGCTCAAACTCGGCCACCGCTCGTTTGGCGATGTCCATTAATCGCGGCAGTGCTGCTTCCGTTAGCGGCAGCAAGTGCGCGTCATGCTCGCGAACATAAAAGCGCTCCAAAATCTTGTGCAACAGGGAGCCCTTGTCCGGCGGTGCGAGTCCATACGCATGATCAGGCTCTTCCAGTGCGCTGAGCCGGAGCACATTCTCAGCGAAATACTGAAAGGGACACGTTGCGTACCGCTGGAATGCAGTGACGGAATGCGATGGCATGCTGTTATTCAGATGTCTAATGGACTGCTGTGAGCGAGTGTCACACATCACTCCGTCGAACGGAGTGAACTCCCGCGATCCAAAGCGAGACCATTCCATCTGCGCGCCGCGCAGGAGTCCTTCCGAATGTGCGCCTTCGACAAACAGGTAGCGCGCATCGCGCTGCTCGATTGCCCTCGCAATGCGTTGTAAACGCGCCTGAAAGCGCTGAATCATTGGTCCGTCAGCGGTCTGCAAAGGATGAACAGACACAAAGCGACTCGCCGGAAAGCTTCGCAGCCAGTTATCCAGAGATCGATAATCGTAAGACCGCCCGTCGAGCGCCTCCACGGTGCGCAGGAGAAATGAAGATGGAATGCGCTCTTGCCGAGTGAGCGCATCGAGGCGCGGAAAACTCAAATGTACACTCCGCCTCGCCGAGCCGATCAGTGCGCTGAACAGAAAGCGCTCGCGTTCCATCTGATTTTTCCGCGTGTCCAATCTGCCGCACTTCGTCAACTCCTGCAAGCGAATGCGATCCGAATCCGTCAATAACGGATCCTGATCCGCCGGTCGAGGAAAGCCCTTTTCCACCATACCGGGAAGATAGAGATCATCAAAAACAACGCCGAGCGCAGAGGAGATTCCCGAGACCGTGGGTTCGTCTTTTTGAAAATGTCCTTCGCGAGCAATCGGACGGCGCAAGGCCGACTCGACAAGCGACCGGAAATCCGCTAGTGTCGGCGGGACTCCGAGCGAGTCGAGCAATGTCGCGGCTTCCAATTCTGTTTCCAAGTCGGATAGCTCCTGGAGCGGCTCCGGCACGTCTCGAAGACAGGCGAGAAACTCATCGCGCAGGGCCGTCCAGCGCCTGGCCGCACATATCCGCTGAACACCGTCAAATAATCGCTCCAGATATTGCCGGAGGCGAGCGACCGAATCGGCTCTTTTCGCTGATGAATCAGCATCATCATCCGGCCCGGATTCAGCGCCAAAGCGACGTGCCAGTCGCATCAAGCGAGTCTGCCACTGTTCACGGCTCTCGCGCACTCCGGCAAGCAGACTCCAGGTGTTCCAGTCGGCTGCATCGTTGCTGCCGCTCAGTGAAATGAATTCCGTCACGTCTTTCCGCCGAAACCTCCCGTCCAACAGCGCACAAAGCGCGCGCGCCGCTTGTCCGCTCGGGGTATCGGCCAGCGTCCGGCAGCGATGAAAGTATCCCTGAATGTCGCACTCAGCCAGCCCATCGCGTATGAGATCCGTGTAGGTGCGCTCGTCTCGCAACAGGATTCCGCTGCGCGACTTCCCGGTCGCGCCAACCGCCGTGAGGACAAGATCGCGAACCAGCTCCTCCGCTTCTCGAACTGGTGTCGGCGCGGAAATTACGCGAATACCCGTATCTTTATCGTCTGCAGGTTGCGCTTCATTACTTGGCGATTTAAAAAGACCCTGCCGCACTTTCTTCAATCCGGCAGGAGGGCGGTTCAGAGGAGAAACAGGAGTGACTACTTCCGGGTCGAAACGGCTCAGCCACTGAACCAATGGTGCAGTCCACGTCGCGGCCTCATTGGCCCCAGTTGGGATAAACGCAGACACTCCGAATTGCCGCAGCGGAGTATCAAGTACCGCGCGCTCCAGCTCGGACAGCGCATCAAAGCCGTAGAGAATCAGCGGAACGGGTTCGACTTCCCTGGAATTCGCCGCAATCCCCAACAACCGAATCTCGTCCGCAAAATTGAGCCCCTCGCGGAGCCTGTTCATGCGGGTCCAGATCACGGAAATGTCGAGCAGTTTCTTTGCCAGCGCGAAACGGAGCTTCGGGTCAATCCTCTCCGCTGCTGCCCGCAATCGATCCGGAGATAACATCGCGTGGCGCAAGTCATCAAGCGTTTGCGCGAGCGCCCGGCGA
>CAZGVT010000017.1:4044-8326 GCA_964529255.1 uncultured Alphaproteobacteria bacterium
CCCGGCGAAATCCCGGCGTCATGCAGGCGTCTCCGAAATACGTTAACTGCGGGCGCACTTCCTCCAACACTCGCTTGAGCAGCAGCTCGCGCACCGCCGTCGGCAGCACAACCGGCAACTTCCCGCGCAGCGTTGCGTTCGCCACGTGACGAGCGTATTCAGTCAGCGTAAAGAAGTGCACGTTTGTATGCGCAACGCCGTGCCGTGCCAACTCGCGTCGCAAATGCAGCCGCACGAGTTGCCCCGTGACGAGCACATACAGCGGCGCCAGCGGATCAGCTTTGCGCTGTGCCGTTGTTTCGCGAATGAACTGCGCTTCCAGTTCGATGAAGTGTCCGGTGTAGAGAGTAAACAGAGGAAGACCTGAGACTTAAGATTCGAGACTCAAAACTTCAGAGCCATCACGTGATCTGGTGCAGCCCGAGAGGCAACTGACCCCCCGAATGTACGGATTCTGTTTGAAATATGCTAATCGCATGGAATGGCGGGGGATAGCAACCTGCGCATTCGCTGAAAGCGATCACCGACAGCCTTGACAAACTGGGGGCCCAGACGTATCTTGCATGTATGAACTTGATTCTAAGACTTGTAGGCGCATTTCTGTTATCTTCAGCCTGCGCACGCGCGGATATCGAGATGGTCGTGGATGCCGTTATCAACGCGCCTTCCAGCGTAACCGATGTTCAGAATTGGGCCGACAATTCAAGCTACGGCTACGCGTATAAATTGGCGAACAACATTATCTGGACCGAGGGATTCGGGGACTCGCTGCATACCTACGCCCTTTCGGACTCGGTCGAGGGCTTGCAGTTCGTCAGGCTGATTCGCCTGCAGGGTAATCCACCGCGACCCGGACTCGTCGCCATAGTTCAAGGACCGTCGCACGACGCGCCCGACAACATGCCGGGAGTGGACTGGTATTACAACTGGTACGCGGTGCTCATAGACTTGCAGACGGGAGAGGCTGTGGGCTCCCAGGCCGTGGGCCACTGGTGGGAATGGTACGGCGACTACTACGAGTATCTCCAACTCGACGATGTTGTTGTCTGGCCTCCACCTCCGGCAGTTACGCGCTGGATCGTGTTCGGGGCGACCGAAGCATGGGTTTACGACCTTATGAGCGGACACGCGTGGTGGTGGCGCTCCTCGCGAATACTCCACATCGCCCCATCGGGCTTGGAATCCACATTCGGAGCTTATGGATCGTATCCACACCCATTCGCCAATCCGGACACCCTGCGAATTGTCGCCGGCGGAGTAGATGGAGAATCCTGTTGGGGACCTTACCCGCCATGCGAGGACAACTTCACCGGGTACATTTCGACGACCGAAGGTGGCCGCGAGATTCTCTGTGAGTCGTTATTCTCGTGCCCCTCATACTCCGCTTGGCCTGTGGACCTTTGGCAGGACGCGCGTCTCGTGGTCACACCCGCGGGAGGACTTTATGACGCCACGAGTTTCGAAACCCGGTGGCAGGAGCAATTCGACGTGGGACCTGACGACATCTTCACAGCGCGCGTGGACGAATCGTTCTCCGACCGCATCTTCCTCGCGACTTCTACTCCGGGAGTCTGGTCTGTGTACTCGGCATTGCCGTTTGCGTTTCTCGGCAACACGACTCCGCTGTCCGGTTTCGTGAAGTACATACTGAGATCCAGCGCTCATCTGGACAGGATAGTTACTCGCTCCGGTAGTCAGTACACTGTTTGGCGCCCGGCGGACGACCCGCCAATCCCACAGCAGCCGGCGCGGGTCACGCTGCGCCCGATTCCGAACTCAAACCTGCTGCATCTGACCTGGACGGGGGGTTCGCCCTCTGCCTGCGCCTACCGCGTCTATGGCTCTTTCACCTTCGATGGAAACCCTACGCTAATCGCCGAAGTCCCCGCAACGTCGCTGAGTTACGTCGTCCCGGCAAGCAGCGAGCGTAGCTTTTTCTGGGTCAGAGCGGTTTATCCGTAGGACCTGAGTCCTATCGAGTCTATCACTGCACGCGGGCGAATGCCCGCGTTTTTCATGCGCTTTCGCAGGGGCACATGGCTTGCATTAAGCGGAGTCGTGTAACGGACAATGTCGCGGGATGAAAACGTTGACGCAACTTCAATGACCTCTCTTGTCGGAATCGCAATCGTAGTCTTCGGCGTATGCGCCGGCTTCCTCATGGCCGGCGGCAACCTCGGAGTATTGCTTCAGGTTTCCGAATTTGTCACCATCGGTAGCGCCGTGATCGGAGCGCTCCTGATTTCCACGCCAATCAAATTGATCAAGTCGCTCATGGCCGACGTCATCGGCATCATGAAGGGAGCGACCGGTCCGCAGCGGGAAGTCTACATTGAAGTGTTGCAACTGCTCAACGAACTGTTTCAGATCGCCCGCAAGGACGGCATCATCGCGCTCGAACCCCATGTAAACGACCCCTCCACAAGCAAAGTCTTCGAAAAGTACCCCAATATCGCGCATGATCACAGTGCGATGCCGTTCCTCTGTGACACGATAAAACTGTTCCTCGCCGGCTCCGTACCGGCGCATGAAATCGAAATGCTGATGGATGCCGAAATTGACACGCATCACGAAGAAGCCGGCGTCGCGCCGGACAAACTTGCAAAAATCGGCGATGCCTTGCCGGGTCTGGGAATTGTCGCCGCCGTGCTCGGAATTATCGTGACCATGGGTCACATCGACGGCGATCCGGCCGAAATCGGTCACCACGTCGCCGCCGCCCTCGTCGGAACGTTTCTCGGCGTCCTCGCATCCTACGGCTTCATGCAGCCCTTGGCGCAAAATCTCGAATCACGCAATCGCAATAACTCACGCCTGCTCCACGTGATCAAGGCAGGCATTTCAGCCTTTGCCAAAGGTATGGCGCCGTCCGTTTCCGTCGAATTCGCCCGCCGCGCGATCTTCCATTCCGATCGACCGAGCTTCGAAGAAGTCGAAGAAATGCTGCGCGCGCGAAAGGCAGCGGGAAACTAAACCGCGCCGGGTTTAGCCCGTCCGGTCGCTTGACGCCCATTTATGGGGGGCAGGGGGGGGGACTCTTCTCGCCGAGGAGGGTTAGCGCAACGCTTCTATCGAAATCCGAATCTTGATCGGGCGTTACCCTCCCGGAATCTTCCCGTGAGTCACACACAAGCCGGGAGATCCCGGATGACGGTGTGTGTGTGACACACTTCAGAAATTGAATCGCACCTTTCGAATCAATCTGAAACCGTATTGCTCTAATCCCTAACCGAAATGTCTCAGCACGACGAACAACCTGTCATTCGCATCGTAAAGAAAATTCAGGGGCACGGCCACCACGGCGGTGCCTGGAAGGTTGCGTATGCCGACTTCGTCACCGCGATGATGGCGCTGTTCATCGTGCTGTGGATACTCACGCAATCCGAAGACGTCAAGCGAGGCATTGGCGGTTACTTCAGAGATCCCACGGGAAAAGCCCTGCTCGGCGCCGGTCCGCGGGATGCATCTTCGCAGATGACCGTCTCCATGTCAAAATCTCCCGCCACCACGATGGTCCCTACAAGTGCACAGGCGGTGCGGGCGCTCGAACAGGAGGCGGAGAACCTGCGCGATATCATCGAGGAATCTCCCGAGTTGCAGGCGCTGAAGGAGCAAATCTCCGTCGAAGTCAGCGCCGAAGGCGTGCGCGTCGAAATCAATGACAGCGAGAAACGCCCGCTCTTCGAAACCGGCTCGGCCAAGCTCTCGCCGGAGCTGATTGCAGCTCTCGGAGTGCTCGCGGAAGAGTATCAGAAACTGCCCAATCCACTGGTGATTGAAGGACACACCGACAGTCAACAATACGGCGCCGAGAGTGCAATGACCAACTGGGAATTGGCGACGCAACGCGCAAATGAAACCCGGTACGTCATGGAGCACCACGGACTCTCCGCCGAGAAAATCTATATGATTCGAGGCTTTGCCGAGCGCCGGCCGCGCTTCACCGATCCGGGTGATCCGCGCAATCGCCGCATCAGTATGCTGCTCTTGAGCGAAGAAGGCAAACGCATCGCCGAAGGACAGTCCGCGCCGATCCCCTCTAAGGCCGCCCAGCCGAATCCGGCAGCAGTTGTTCCGGGCCCCGGTCAACGAGTCTCCATCGGTTCCATCAGCAGAGCGAATTCGGGCCAATGAACGCGCCGCGAGTGCTGCATCTCATCAAGCCGGAGGAAGAGCATCCCGAACTATTTGAGCGCGCCGCACTTTCAGTCCACTTGCTGCCGGCCGGACAACCCGCCGACGCATCCGCCCGCGAATTCGGCCCTATGGTGGTCACGATTCA
>CAZGVT010000017.1:8336-20370 GCA_964529255.1 uncultured Alphaproteobacteria bacterium
CAAGAACCGTTCGATACCGGAGCGCGCGCAGCTGTGGAAGCCGTTTCTGAACTGGCATTACCCGTGATCGGCCTCGGAGGTGAAACTGCGGACTTCCTCACCGCCGTAGCTTCTCCGCAGATTGACGCCGCCGACTTCGCAACCATTCTCGATCTCGCGCAGTCACTTCACTCCTGTCGCTACCCGGTGGGCACTGGCTCTGAACACGATGCCGAGCTGTCGCGCTCCACGGAGTCAGTCGTGCAACTGCTGGAACACATTCAGGATCTGCGAGTCCCCGGCTATCGCGAACGCGCGCAACTGATCTTCGACACGTGTCTGTGGATTGGAAATCACCTTTGTCTTGCCCCCGCTGACTTGAAAGAACTGCTTTGGGCGGCGAGAGTGCGTGAAATCGGTAAACTCGGTTTGCCGGATCGAATCCTCTTCAGCCATCGAAATCAGCGCTCTCGTGAAGAGCAAAATATCTACGACCAATATACGAGCCTCGGCGCAAAAGTTCTGCAAAACTTCCCGGCCCTGCGTGGCACGGCGAAAATCGTTGCACATCACCTCGAAAATTTCGACGGCAGTGGATCCGGCCACCTGATGGCGCAGCAGATTCCGCTTGGTTCGCGTATCTTGCGGGTCGCCGCCGCATTCTACATGATCGTAGCAGATACTCAAGGCAAGGCGACAACTGCCGAAGTTCTGGAAACACTCGACCGCGGACGCGGTTCGCTCTTTGATCCCCTGCTCGTGCGATTGGTAGGGAATTATCACGCGCTCGCACATGCCTCGGCCGGCACCAAGTCAAGTCATCCGGTCAAGCTCTCGGATTTGGAACCGGGAATGGTGCTCGCCGAAGACGTCTGGAGTCGCAATGGCATGAAAGTCGTTGCCCGCGGTACAATGCTCTCCCCGCATACGCTTCGAATCCTCCTCCAATACCCGCTGGATGCCTCCATGGAAACCGTGGAAATCCGCGATTGAACCACAATCCGGGAACTGCGTCGTCATCAAAATCGTTTATGTGATGATGAAATCCACTCTCGCGACACTCTTCTTCTCGATCAGTATCGGCCTGTTTGCCGGGCTGTCCATACTGGGTCCGTTGACCTGCGAGATGGCGCCCTGCTGCAACGAGGAAAGCAGTGGCCATAGCGAAGAATGTCAGGACTCGCATTGCTTCTGCACGGTGGGCGTCTGGACAGCCCCCGAGCAAGGAGTTCATTTGTTCACATTGGCGGTGTCCGCCGCTCATATCAACCCGCCTCAATCGCCACTAAGTACCGCCTTCCCTCCCCCCGAAAGACCTCCGATTCACGCCTGCTGACGCTTAGGCTCAGGTCCCTGCAATCGCATGGACCCGATCCCGCTTTTCAACAAGTTGTCAGTCAGGCGAGACCGCACCAAACCCGCTGTCCGCCAGCGGCTTTTTTGTGCCCGTCGCCTGCGGTAAACATCGAAACGGAGACCTCTCTCATGAAACCTCGATTTATTGTCCTGCTCGGAGTCTGTCTGCTCACGATCGCAGCAATCGTCTGGTCCCAGTCGGGATCAGACTCCCAAACCGGCGTCAGGCCATATTCCGGAACAGCCTGCTCCTATCACGGCGTGCCGGACTCGCTCTGCACCCGTTGTCATCCGGAACTCGCTGCCGGATTCAAGCAGCGCGGAGACTGGTGCGCGGAACACAGTCTTCCTGAGTCCCAATGTTACCTCTGCAATCCCGAACTAAAACCACCGTCGAGCACAGCATCGACTCCATCCCACGATGAGCATGAAGGATCGCACACTGAGTCCGCACCGAATATCGATTGGTGCGAAGAACACCGTGTCCCCGAGTCGCAATGCACCCGCTGCCATCCTGAGCTTGTCGAGAGTTTCAAAGCCAGGCACGACTGGTGCGGCGGGCATGATATTCCCGAATCGCATTGCTATCTCTGCAATCCGGGTATCAAATTCCCACAGGAAACGGAGTACAAGACTTGGAAACAGTCTCAATCCACCGGCGGAAGGCCCAAGACCTCTCTCTTCCGGCCCAACACAAAGCACTGCAGCACTGACGATGCCGTCATTCAGCTTGCAAGCATCGAAACGGCGCGCCGGTCCGGAATCGAACTCACTTCCGTCTCCAGTTACTACGAAGCCGAATCCATTGAAGCGCCCGCTGAAATAGAGTTTGCCGCGACGGCTTCCCTGCTCGTGACGAGCCGAGCCTCCGGAACTCTCATTCGCTGGCTGCGTGATCCGGGTGAATGGCTCGACAAAGGCGATGTGATTGCGCATCTCGAATCGGCGCAGGCCGCTTCAGAAAAGGCCGAATTTCTCGCCGCGCGCGCGACGCTCAATGCCGCACAAGCCGAACGCCATCGGAAAATGGAGCTAAGCTCGGCCGGCATGGTGAGCGCTCGCGAATTGCAGGATGCGGAAGTCGCTCACCAATCCGCTCGCAGCGGACTGCAGCAAGCGGCTGCGACTCTGAAAGCGCTCGGATTCACCACACATGAACTGGATGAAATGGACGACGGCGATGCCGAGTCTCTCATCCTGCCGGTGCGGGCCCGCGAGGCGGGAACGCTTGTTGAGTATCGCGCCGAGTTAGGCGACATCATTGAAACCGGCAAGCCGGTGGCGCTGATTGCTCAAACCGGCGAACTCTGGGCCGTTGCATCAGTCCGCGAATGCGACCTCGGTAGAATTCGACTGGGACAATCTGCGCGGCTCTCTGCTGATGGCAATGCTCTGCAACGCGCGCAAGGCATCGTGACTTGGATTTCCGATGCGGTTGACCCGAAGACTCGCGCGGGTACCGTTCGCATCACCCTGCCTCGCGGTGATTCACAGCTGCGCGCGCATCAATTTGTGCAGGCTATCGTGCAGGCCAACTCTCCGTCCGGAGAAGTGGAGATTCCCGAATCCGCCGTTCAATGGGACGGCTGCTGCAATATCGTATTCGTTTCCGAAACTCCCGACCGCTTTCGCCCTCGCAAAGTCAGCATCGAATTTTCGAGCCGCGCGGGCTATGTGGTCAAGGGCTTATCCGACGGCGAGACAATTGTCGCTCGCGGCAGTTATCTGCTCAAGACCGAACTTATGAAGGGCAGCATCGGCGCAGGTTGTTGCGGCACCGGCGCCTGAGGCACCCATGCTGAAAAACATCATTGAGGCGGTTATCCGGCAGCGCCGGCTGGTATTGACAATCGCACTGCTCGTCGCGGGCATCGGCGCTTACTCGCTTTGGCAACTGCCGTTCGACGCCTTTCCGGACACGACACCCGTGCTCGTGCAAGTGAATGCCGATGTGCCGGGCTATTCCGCGGAAGATGTCGAATCGCTCGTGACGGCACCCATCGAAAGAGCACTCTCGGGTCTGCCGGCACTCCAGGAGATCCGCTCCATTTCGAAATTCGGACTGTCTCAAACCACCTGCGTCTTTCGTGACGGCACAGACATCTATCTCGCGCGACAACAACTCTCCGAAAGGCTCACGGCACTCGAACTTCCGGAAGGATTCGAGCGACCCGCGCTGGCGCCGATTACCACGGGGCTCGGTGAGATCTTCCACTATGTCGTGGTCGACTCGCTTGCGTCCTCACGCCCGACTTTTGCCCGCGAAGTACAAGACTGGCTGATCAAGCCCCAACTGCAGACGGTGCCGGGAGTGGCCGAGGTGAACAGCTGGGGCGGTTTTGAAAAGCAGTATCAGGTACACGTCGATCCGGTGAGACTGCTGGCCCTCGGCTTGACGATTTCGGACGTGCATGACGCACTGAGCATAGGTCAACGCAATGTAGGAGGCGGTACAACTCAACGCGCCGGAGAAAGATTCGTCGTGCAGGGAGTCGGCGCACTGACCGGCAGCGCCGAAGTAGAGAAGATCATTATCGCCTCCCGAAACGGCACGCCGATTCACGTGCATGACATCGGTGAAGTGGTGATCGCTCACAAACCGCGCATCGCCGCCAATTCATGGGACGGCAAAGGCGAAGCGGTACTCGGCCTCGGATTCATGTTGACGGGAGAGAACAGTCATCGCGTTTCCCGCGATCTCGACAAGCAATTGGCGGTCGCCGCGGCGACGCTTCCGCCCGGAGTGGAGACTCACGTGGTTTACGATCGCACGCACCTCGTGGATCAGATTCTCGACACGGTGGAACACAATCTACTGTACGGCGCGGCATTGGTCGTGGCCGTACTTTTTCTTTTTCTTGGGAATCTCCGCGCGAGTCTTATCGTTGCCATGTCGATTCCGCTGGCGATGCTGTTTGCCTTCAATCTTATGCTGCAGGCGGGAATCGTCGGCAGTTTGATGAGTCTCGGCGCCATTGACTTCGGACTCGCGGTGGATAATGCCGTCATTCAAGTCGAGAATGTAAGCCGCAGACTCGCGGGGGCCGCAGAGGGTCGCAGTCGATTCGCCGTGATTCGCGATGCGATCCTCGAAGTCCGCAAGCCTACGCTCTTCGGCGAACTCATTATCATGCTCGTTTACCTGCCGATCCTCACACTGGAGGGGATTGAAGGCAAATATTTCCGTCCGATGGCGCTTACCGTGATCATGGTGCTTGGCGGATCGCTGTTGCTCTCGTTCACGGTCATTCCGGCTTTGTGCGCCTCGTTTCTTGAGTCAACGTCGCACACGCGCGAACCGCGCGTCGTCGATCGTCTGCGAAGTCTCTATCGCCCGACTCTCGATTGGGCCATGAGGCACGGCAAACTGGTGCTTGGACTCGCGACTGCATTGGCCATCGCCTGCGCATTTCTGCTCACGCGCCTCGGTGCGGAATTTGTCCCGCGTCTGTCCGAAGGAAGCATCGTCATAAATATGATCCGGCTGGCGGGAGTCTCGCTCGAAGAGTCCGCCGCTCAGGCCGAAAATGTCGAACGACTGCTGCTCGCCAAATTCCCCGATGAAATCGCCGAGGTCTGGTCGCGTACTGGCACTCCTGAACTCGCCACCGATCCGATGGGCGTCGAACTCACCGACGTCTTCATAACTCTGAAGCCCCGGAGGGAGTGGAGGCGCGCCCGCGCACAGGAAGAGTTGGTCGGCCTGATGGACGAAGAACTCTCCGATCTGCCGGGGATGAACCTCGTTTTTGCGCAGCCGATTGAAATGCGGATGAATGAGTTGATCTCCGGCATTCGCACGGATGTCGGGATCAAAATCTTCGGCGACGACATGGAACTACTTAAGCAAAAAGCGGCGGAGGTGGAGCGCATCGTCTCTTCCACGAAAGGAGCCGTCGATGTCAACGTCGAGCAGATCTCCGGGCAGCCGATGCTGAAACTCGTAATTGACCGGAAGTCGCTTTCCCGTTATTCGCTTACCGCCGAAGATGTGCTGCGCGCCATTGAGATGATCGGTGGCACGCCGGTCGGCGAAGTGCGCGAAGGGCAGCGACGCTTCGAACTCGCGTTGCGTTTCGATCCCGAGTGCACCCGCACACCGGAGGAGATTGACAAGATCCTCCTCGCGGCACCGGAGGGCGAACACGTTCCGCTGACTCAGGTTGCAAAGCTCGACCAGACCGAAGGTCCTTCAACCATCACGCGAGAGTGGGGCAAGCGGCGAATTGTCGTCCAATGCAATGTGCGCGGTCGCGATGTCGCCGGCTTTGTCGAGGAAGTTAAGTCGCGAATCGGAAAAGAGGTCGTATTCGATACCGGATACTACATCCGATTGGGTGGCCAGTTTGAGAATCTGGAGCGTGCGCGCGTTCGCTTGTTGATTGTTGTGCCCTTCGCGTTATTGCTGATTTTCGGGCTGTTGTATTGGACCTACAAATCCGCGCGAGATGCGATCCTCATCTTCAGCGGCGTGCCGCTCGCTGCGGCCGGTGGAGTGCTTGCACTGTTCGCGCGCGGCATGCCGTTCACGATTTCAGCCGGTGTGGGATTCGTCGCATTATCCGGAATCGCAGTTCTGAACGGTCTCGTACTCGTCTCGGCGATTCGCACTCTGCAGGGTGAAGGTCTGGCATTCCGTGATGCGTTGTGCGCAGCCGGATTGCAGCGCATGCGACCCGTTATCATGACCGCTCTCGTCGCTGCGATTGGATTTCTGCCGATGGCGATCTCCGCCAGCGTCGGCGCGGAAGTACAACGCCCGCTTGCCACCGTGGTGATTGGTGGCATCATCTCCTCAACGCTCTTAACGCTGATTGTCTTGCCCGTGCTCTATTCACGATTTGGCCGCCCGCTTCAATCCGGACACGAGGCGGCGTAAGCCGATCCTGTTACTTCAAACTGAAAGGCCGCCGCGAATCTTCGCGGCGGCCTTTCAGTTTCCCGTGGGAGTCACGACGCATCCCGGACTTCGCCGGGTATGCGTTCAGATATTCTTGAATAACAGGTGGCTCGTCCGGGGAAAGTCCGGTCACGTGCCGAAAAAACGGTCGCGACTATTTGGATGCTTTCTTGTGGCTCAGAGCGGCGGGCACATGTACGAGGTGGCACTTCTGGCAACTTGCCGTACCAATTCCCCTCACGAGGCCTTCGACTGCCTTGGCGTCCATGGGCTCGCTGTCCAGTGCTTTCCCTAACTGCGCAGTCATCGCCTTTACGCTCTCGTCTACATAGTACATGCGCGGCGTGTCGTGACATGCGGTACAATTCTCGGCAAGCTCGTCCAGGCGTCTCCCGAACTCGTTGAAATGCCTGACAGCGGCTTGCTTTTGACCCTCCCGAAGGCTGAGACCGATTCCGCTGAACGACGCAGCGAGCAGATGTTTGAACTGACTGAATGGCAGGCTTTTTCCCGTAACAGGGTCGGTAGGGGAGAGCCCGGAGAATTCCGGCCAGTGAAAACGATGCTGTACGTCGGCCAAGTGTGCCACGTGACATTGCGTGCACGAAGTCCCGATCCGTTCGGCCGCGTGAAAGAAGCCGGGCGTATCACCGCTTCTTGCGGCCGTTGCGAGTTCCGCGATCGCCGTCAGAGGAAACTCCGACTGCCACTCGGGGACCAAGGCGGAGACTTCCTGGCACGTCGCCTGTAGCCTGTCCAACTGTGTGCTCAGATTGAGCGTATCCCGCTCTTCGAAATTGACCATCACGCAAGACACGGCGTCGGCCAACTCGAGCATCTTGAACATGTAGATCGGTGCCGGAGCTTTCGGCGGGTAGAAATTCTCGATCGAGGTTGGCAGTGGTTCATCGGCTGGCTGGGCGATACACTGCAGAGCTATCAGACAGAGGATCGCGATTTGGCGCAGAAAGGATTTCATGGTGTGGAGTAGCTCCTAAATCTGGGATGGAGACCGGTGCCCGAAACTTCGCGAATGGCTGACGGTCGGGCCCCGGTTACAAAATATTTTCGGTTCGGTTCCGTTACCTGTTGTGTCAAAAGCACTTATTTAGACCACTCGAGATGCCTGCTGAGCGCAAAATGCTGCGATTTAAATAGTAGTGGACTAAATAATCATGTACAAAATTAACATTTCCGAACTTAGTTTTCAAGTAGGCATTGGAACTTTCTACCGAACGGGCCAACAAGCCATCGCCCGGAGACCATCGTCTCGCACTCGCGGCGCGCGAATTTGGTCCCTACCTGACACAAGCGACCCGCCGCCATAAAGTACCAAGCTCAGCGCGTATACTTATCCACAATGAAGGTTGGTGACGACCATGCCTCTCTGACGACCAATGATGACCCGTCAAATCCCGTCGCGTGTAATAAAAACAAAAGGTTAGTCGGTGGCTTAGGTGCAAGATTTTTATAGTGGCGCTTGATGTTGCTTGTAATCCGGCGGTAGGCTTAATATATTTTCAATACTCAGTGTAGTTGACTATAATCGATTTTTCAACGACCAAATTCGAATAACAAGTACCAGGAGTGGGCGATGAACAAGCTATGGGTAATTTGTCTTAGCATCGTTGCGGTGGCGGCGATAGTGGCCGTCACCGGGGCCAATCTGTCCCCGCAGGTTGCAGCAGTTGATGTCTTGAACGCGGAAGCGAATGCCTTCGGATCGAAAGAAGGAGCGACACTCAGCGATGTGGACCTTGCTCCGGTCTCCGAAGAGACTTGGGAAATTCAGTACACTGCCGCCAAAGAGCAGTACTACCCGCTTTATGATCGAGCCATTGCCGGCAGCGCAAGCGAGCTTGAACTCGAAACTCTCATCCGCCTCAGTGACAAGTGGGGTTTCGCTTTGCCTGCCTTCCTTGTGCCCGAAGACAACGATTCGCACGGACGAGATGAAGGTTCTATCGACACGGGTGGACCGGACACGGTGGCGAATTGCGCCAGCGCGACGGTCATTCCCGGCTGCCCCTACAATGACTCGGGCAATTTTGACGGAGACAACGACTGCTCCGTAATTTCGGTGTCTCCCAGCAACGAAGTCTTCTACACCTTCACGCCAACTGTCACCGGAGCCTATCAACTTCGCGCTCGTAGCCAGTCCGGCGGTGTTGCGGCCATTCGTGTCGTGAGCGGCGGATGCTGTTCGGGTGCAGTAAATGTGGCCTTTTCGTCCTCCACGGTCGCAACGGATTGTCCCCGTCCCGATAGCGCCGGTAATGAGCCGTCTTCATCGACCACCTATATTCGTGCCGTCCTGACGGCCGGAGTCCAATACTGGATTCATGTCGGAACAAGTTCCGCTACCGTTAGCACGGCTGCGTATCAGTTCAACTTCTGGTGCGTACCGTGCCCGGTGGAAGATCTTCTGGCCCAACCCGAACACGATGTCTGCGCCGAAGCGGTCAATATCGCCTGTGGCGATTCAATCATGGGTGACAGCGCCGTTGCCGCCACGCCGGATTGGTATCGCGTCGTCATCACAGGGTCCGACAGTATTATCGTGAATGTCGCCGCGCGCGAGTGGGGACATTGTACTTCCGGATTTTATCCGTCAAATACCGCCGGTACGGTCGATGCAAGATTTACGCTTTACAAAGATAACGGCGGGCCATGCCCTGGCGACTCGGTCAACTATGACGATGTCGGCTCGCACGGATACGCCACGTGCTCCGAAGATGCGATTGCAGCATGGTGTGGACCCGGAACCTACTATATCAAGGTCTGGAATTTCAGCGGGCTGAACGCCTACATTCTGAAGATCAGATGCGTTCCTTGTCCGCCCCCGCAAGATTGCGAAGTCTTCTTCCCGTGCAGCACCCCGGCGGAAATCGAGCCTAACAATATCTGCGCTGACTCCAACAACTTCATTCGTCTCAATTGTACGGACGGTGTGGTCCAGGAAGCCTTTGGGACGATCTGTCCGCAAGCCGACGTGGACTACTATTTTATCCCAGGCATTCCCGCAGGAAGGCAAGTGGACATTCAGTTGTTCGAAGGCGACAATTGCGATCTGCCGACGGGCGGTCTCGCCATGCGCGGAGCTACCGGTGTCGGGTTTGTTTGCGCCGCGGCTACGGGTACGGCAACGCGTCGCTACTTGATAGGCAATGCCTGCGCCGCGACTGCTGGCGGTTGGTTCGGAGTGGTAAGATCAGCTGGTCCCGAGCAACGATATAAGATCACCGTCGCCTGCAACGATATCTCCCCGGCTTGCCCGAACGTCGTGTTGCCGAAACAGTATTGCCAAGGGCCGTGCGTGGGCGTAATTCGCGACGTTACCGTGATGACGTACACGCAGACCGTGACGCTGAACGAAGTGATTGACGATGTGAACGTTCGTATCAACGCAACGCATACGTTCGACGGAGATGTGATCTTCCGTCTGATTAGCCCGTGGGCTGACACGCTGAATCTGGTGAACCGCCGTGGCGGCGGTGGCGACAACTTCCAGGTGCTTGTGCTTGATGACGAAGCCGGCACCCCGATTTCCGCGGGAGCGGCTCCGTTTAACGGCTCGTTCATTCCGGAAGAACCGTTGGCTCAGCTCGATGGCAACAATGCACAGGGTAACTGGACGTTGGTCTGCCGGGATACGGTGGGCGGAGACTCCGGCTTTGTGCTCTGCTGGTGCCTCGAATTCGAGAGTCACTCACCGTGCACGTCGACTGACCTGGTCTATCTCGAATCCGGTCGCGATCTTGTCCCGCAGTATTCCTGCTTCGATGTTTGCCCGGGCAGCTCGACCCTGATTCGCGTCTGCGGACCCAACGGCGACCCGCTGCTGTCCGACAAGCCGCCGATCGCCAGTCTGAGTCCGGGTTGTGACCCCGCTAATTCCGGTTGCGACCGTGAGTGCACCGCGGGCTCATCCAACCCGACAGGCACCATCGACCCAATGTCTTGGGTCTATGAGGCGGGTTGCTGGGAACTCTCGGTGACCGGAGTGGATGCCGGCTGCATCTGCTTCGCGCTGGAAGACTTTTTGGCTGTTGATCTGATTTCGTTCGATGCGATGCCCGGGGACCGTTCCGTGACGCTCAATTGGGTCACGGCTTCGGAAAACGGGAATGATCGCTTCGAGATCGAACGTGACGGTGAACTTGTTCAGATCGTGGACAGCCGTGGCAACGAAGGTACGGGCGCCACCTATAGCTGGACGGATCGTAATCTCACGAACGGCCGCAGCTACGCCTTCTCGCTTATCGCCGTCGATGTGAACGGCCAGCGCGTCATGCTTGGCACCATGGAAGCCACGCCAAGTGTGAACGCCGCAGTGATCACGGAGTACGCGTTATGGCAGAACTACCCGAACCCGTTCAACCCGGAAACGAACATCGAGTTCGATATGCCGGAAGCGGGCTTCGTGAGTCTGACCGTCTTCAATATTTCCGGCCAGAAGGTCGCGACCATTGCGAACAACACGATGGACGCCGGCCGTCATGTGGTCAGCTTCCGTGGCAGCGAACTGCCCAGCGGACTCTACTTCTACCGCCTGCAGGTCAACGGCTTCACGGCGCAGCAGAAGATGGTCCTGATGAAGTAACTTCCGCTCGAATTTCCGAGCTAAACGGGCCCGGTGGTTATTCCACTGGGCCCGTTGTCGTTCATCACATCATCATAGTGATTCCCGAAAGTAAGTTGTCATGTTTTGCCGAGCCGGGTTAGCGCGGCCTTAACGAAGTTGCTGTTATCACTGCCCGCGCGTTACCCGGCCGGAATCTGGATGCAACCGTACTTTTGAGAATGACTACAGCGTATCTCAAAATCATCAGAGGAGATTGCGTTCCAGAACTGGCCGAGGCGCCCGTCCCCGGGTGCCCGTAAGGCGGATGACGGGGTGCTTCAGATTCCGGCGGCGGGGTGAGGGCACCCCGCTCGGCGAACAAGATTCATTCTGGTGTTTTTGGGATGTCTTTTATAGACTTCACGAGCAGCACTTGCACGCCCCGAGTTTTTACCCCACGTTTACGGGGGGGCAGGGGGGGGGGCGGATTTCCCATCACAAACCTCACGCTTTCCGTATCAGCCGCTCCGGCCAGACGAACAACTGCTGCGCGACTTCAATCCTCAGATTTCGCCTCCATCGCTCACAGAGCTGCCCAACCGACTCCCGATCTTCGCCGGAACAGACAAAAACACAGACCACGTCTGACAGGGGCACCGCTCCGTGGATCAACACCTCGGCCTGCGGATGCGTCGGCACGTTCGCAGCCAGAGACCGCGCTCTTTTGATTCCGTTCACTTCATCCTGAAACAACCCGCGAAACGCGTCGTGTCCCTGCCCGACATGCATACCGCGTTCATACGCCGCCGACACCGCACAAAATCTCGTATCCTCTTTGTATAGAAGGGCGGGGCGGAGGCTGAAGTGGACCCATTCCATCTGCCATCCGGACTTCGAGCGATGATACAATAATTCTGCATTCGGGAACGTCAGCGAACAGTTTACATAGTCCAGCCCAATCGCAAACTTCTCATACCGATTGGGATCATGCAGAAAACGGGCGGCCTTCTCGCTTCCATATTTCGCGAGGAGGCCGCCCGCCGTCTCAATACAACCGTTCTCCAGAATCTGCGGCAAATTCCGGTAAAGGTGAGTGCTGTGCAGCAGCCGCTCAATCCGACGCCGCCTGACCTCTGACTCTACCGTCCGCCGTACGAAAGGCCACATCACACTTCCCGCAACTCCGGACGACGAATCAACATCGTGTAGACGATCAGCAAACAACCTCCACCGCA
>CAZGVT010000018.1:0-858 GCA_964529255.1 uncultured Alphaproteobacteria bacterium
GGCGGTAGTTCGGAGTTCGGCGTGCAATTCAGTGTGCCCAAGGGACACCACATTACCGACAGGGAGTACGGACTATTCTTCGTAACACTTCCTGAAACGCTCGGCATCAGCTATGGTGAGCCGATCTTTCCAAAAGGTATTTCGTATCACGAGGAACGCGCCTACCGGGGCAAGAATACGGTTAGGGTCCCTGTAGTCGTCAGCGATTCCGCACTGCCGGGTACCTATCAGCTGGTTGCCACCGCCGGCTATCAAATTTGCCAGGAGTTCGGGCAGGAAATCTGCTTTCTTCCGGTAGAGCGGGAGCTTGCGGTCACATTGCAGATTGTCCCAGCGGGCTCAGCGGTGCAGGATACCAAGTCCGATGTCTTTGCGGAAGGGCCCGCGGTCGAGGAAGAAAAAAGTGCGTCCAAGAAATCGCTTGAAGAGAGATTGACCGCCGCTCTCGAGAGGGGATCATGGATGGCGTTTCTCATTGCATTCATCGGCGGCATTCTTGCCAGCTTCACGCCCTGCGTCTACCCGGTCATTCCGATTACCATCGGCTACATCGGCGGATCGAGCGCCGGAAGACCGTTACGGGGCCTGGCCATGTCGGCAATCTTCGCGCTGGGAATTGCGATTGTCTACAGCTCGCTGGGCTTGTTCGCCGCGGCAACCGGGAGCTTGTTCGGCTCGCTGTCCGGCTCGCCGGTCGTGTCGATTGTAATCGCGGTAGTTTTCGGCGCGATGGGATTGAGTATGCTGGGTGCTTTTGATATCGCTTTGCCGGCGTCGCTGCAAACAGCGCTTGCAGGCGGTGGCCGTCACCGGGGCATAGTTGGGCCGCTGTTGCTGGGCATGGCTTCAGGACTCGTC
>CAZGVT010000018.1:868-2664 GCA_964529255.1 uncultured Alphaproteobacteria bacterium
CGGTCCGGTTATTGTCGCACTGCTTGCCTGGGTGGCAAAGTCCGGAGATCTGCTCTACGGCTGGGCTTTGCTGTTTGTGTTTTCCTTCGGACTCGGCTTGCTGTTTCTCGTGATTGGAACTTTTTCCGGCGCGATACAAGCGCTTCCTCGCGCCGGTGCGTGGATGGAAACCGTGAAGAAAGTCTTCGGCTGGATCCTGCTCGGCGGGTCATTGTATATGCTTCGTTTCGTCATCCCCGCACCGTACTACTTGATGTCGTGGGGTGTGCTGTTAATTGTGGTATCGGTTTTCATCGGTGCTTTTGATGCTCTGCAGCCGGCGGCGGGCGGTAGACAGCGTGTGCTGAAGGCAATCTCCTTGATGATCTTCCTGTTCGGCGCAATCAACATCTATCGTTCAATGGGTCCGGAGATGGGAAGCGCTGTGCCGGAGTCGGAAGCCGGCATTGAGTGGCTGGTGAACGAGGAAGAGCAGGCCTGGTCGCTGGCGCGAAACGAAGGCAAACCACTACTTGTGGACGTCTACGCGGATTGGTGTGCCGCGTGTGTGGAACTCGACGAAAAGACCTGGGTGAAAAATGATGTAGTTCAAAGAACTGGGGAGTTCGTGCGGTTGAAGCTGGACTTCACGAAGGAAACGCCGTGGGTCGAGGAGATGAAGAGTAAGTACCGGATTACCGGAATGCCAACGGTGATCGTCCACGATGAAACAGGTCAGGAAGTCACACGATTCACTGGTTTCAAACCTGCCCGCGACTTCATTGCGCTACTGGATCAACACAATTTATAGGAGTTACCGCGGTGTCGAATTTGGTGAATGTCACGGATGCGAATTTTGAAGAGACGATTCTTCGAGCGGATCGACTGGCTGTGTTGGACTTCGGCGCCGAATGGTGCCAACCCTGCAAAAAGATTCACGCGATGCTCGAAGAACTTGCGCCGGCTTGGAAGGACCGGGTTGTGATCGGGGAGATTGACATTTCCGCGAGTCCGATGACGCCGGGGAAATACGGAGTGCTGAACATCCCGCAGGTGTTATTCTTCAAGAACGGCCGGTTGGTTGAAACGGTCACAGGTGTGCTTCCCAAGGCGAAACTGGAAGAGAAATTCAAGCAGCACTCTGCGTAGCCACTCAGGTTTTCTTGGTATTGGGTATTTGAGCCGTGGCAGGATCTGCCGCGGCTTTGTTTTGATCATCGCCGGGGCTTAGCGCGCGAACCTGTTCTCGAAGGAGTTCGAGTTTTTCTTCGATGCGCGAGCGATCCTTCGCTGCGGCGCGCGAGATTTGACCGCTGTGCCCCGCTTTAAGCCATCCTTGAAGTCCCATCGTATGCTGGGACTGCTTAAGCTCCTTTTCCAACATGAGGATCTTGAGTTTTAACTCACGTACCTTCCGCTGAGTCGCTTCATCCATTCTGTTTTCCCTGTGTGTATTCCGAGATACCGTTTTCGTCGCAACAGAATCTGAACAGTTCTCGCTGTGGGGGGGGAGGGGCGCCAATTCGGATGGCTCGTCGAATACGGGCGATTGCCTCTTCAACGTCGGATTGCTTGGACCACATGGCATGTGCAATCGGCTCTCCTCTGGAGACAAACTCTCCTCGCTGCTTCACAAAAACAATGCCGGAAGTCGGATCGACGGGGTCATCCGAGACTACCCTCCCGGCGCCCAATCCGATCAGAGCAATGCCGATCTCTCGCGGATCAATTTCGGTAATGTGCCCCGCCTCTTCGGCGACGATTTCTTTTCGAAATGCAGGCGCTACTGTGCGCTTGAAATCTTGAAGCACTTCCGG
>CAZGVT010000018.1:2674-18271 GCA_964529255.1 uncultured Alphaproteobacteria bacterium
GCGATCTCGACAAATTTCTCAAAACCTGCCCCTGAAGCCAATACTTGGTCGAACAACTCCTCCCCCGCGGCCCGGTCAGCCGCTGTTCCTCCGAGCCACAGCATTGCGCCGCCCAATTCACGGCACACGGCGATCAGCCTTGGATCGCCCTTGCCCGTGCCCAGCACGTCCAGCGCCTCAGCAACTTCCGGTCCATTGCCGGCCGCTTTCCCCAGCGGTTCGGTCATGTCAGTCCCAAATGCGAGCGTGCGAACGCCTTCGGAATTCGCCCATCGAACAATCATCTGAGCAAGATCGCGTGCCGTGGATTCGTCGCCGATGAATCCGCCGCCTCCGATCTTGATGTCCATCACCAGTGCATTCGTTCCCTCGGCGATCTTCTTGGAGAGAATACTCGCGGCGATCAACGGCGGTATGGAAACGGTGGAGGTTACATCGCGCAGTGCGTAAAGCTTGCGATCTGCGGGCACAAGTTCATCAGTCTGCGCCCCGAATGCGCAACCTGTCTTTGCCAGCACGCTCTCGAATTCCTCGTGCGAGAGCCGGACACGAAATCCCGCGATACTTTCCAGTTTATCCAGAGTACCACCGGTGTGACCAAGCGCCCGACCGGAAATCATCGGGACGGGAACTCCCGCCGCAGCCACCACCGGAGCAATAATAAGAGAAGTCTTGTCGCCGACTCCGCCTGTGGAGTGCTTGTCTACTTTGATTCCCGGAACACTTGAAAGATCAAGACGCACACCCGAGTCCACCATCGCACTGAGAAAATCACGGCCTTCGCGTTCGTCAAGTTTCTGAAAATAGCAGGCCATCAGCAGCGCCGCCATCTGATAGTCGGGAAGTTTGCCCTGCGAGAACTCGCGGACGACCCAGCGAATCTGCTCGCTGGACAACTCGTTGCCTTGTTGCTTGGCGGCAATAATCTCGACCGCGAGCATTTATTTCTTTCGGCGCTCGGGAATCTGCGTGCCTTCGGGAATGCTAGCGTCCTTTTCCACGATGACAATCCCGTCGCGGATCACGTACCCGTCGCCGTCAACATTAGGATGATTGGATCCGGGATCAATGGACACGCCATAGCCGATGCGCGCATTTTTGTCGATGATTGCCGAGCGAATCAGCGTGTCGCCGCCTATGCCCACGTCCGGTAGACCTCGCTCACGGTTGGCCGCAAGGCTCTCGGCGGACTCGAAGAAGTCCGCACCTACGACAACGCTGTTTTCAATCGTCGCACCGCTGCGAACTATCGCCCTGGCGCCCACAATGCTCCGCGAGATCTGCGCCCGATCGACGCGACTTCCGGGACAGATCAGGCTTCGTGATATTGTCGCTTCGCGGATTTTGGCACCGGCGAGAAATCTGGGCCGTGTGAACAATCGCATTTGCGCATCGACAAGTTCAAATTTAGATTCATCGTCGGTTAGGGCCAGGCTGGCGTTGTAGAATGAAGATATCGTCCCGATGTCCTCCCAATAACCGGTAAACGGATAGGCAGCGACTCGCTTTGACTTGATCGCGCGAGGGATGACATGTCTGCCGAAATCCGTGTCATCGGACTGGGACAGCATCTCATGAATGCCGTTTGCGGTGATGACATAAATTCCCATAGATGCCATATACATCGGCCCATCAAAGGCATTGCTGAAGGCCGTTCGCACGTCCCAGCCCTTGATCTCGCCGATGGACTTCGGCTTTTCTACAAAGTCCACGACTCTGCCTTCGGGACTCATGCGTAAGATGCCGAAGCGACTGACTTCGCTTTCCGGTATCGGTACTGCGGCAACGGTCACATCTGCTCGTGATTGCCGGTGAAGACTGAGCATGATCCGGTAATCCATGCGATAGATGTGATCGCCGGATAGGATGAGCACATCGCCCGCACCGGTTGGCCTCAAGTGCCGCAAATTCTTGCGAACGGCGTCGGCAGTACCCTGGTACCAATCCATACTCTCAGGAGTCTGTTCCGCGGCGAGTACGGTCACATATCCCTCGCGAAATGCGTCGAACGTGTAACTTAGCGCAATATGGCGATTGAGCGAGGCCGAGTTGAATTGGGAAATGACAAAGATGCGATAAATTCCGGAATTAATACAGTTTGAAACCGGGATATCGATCAGCCGATACATTCCGCCGAAAGGTACGGCGGGTTTCGAACGGTACTTCGTAAGCGGATAGAGGCGGGAGCCGCGTCCTCCTCCGAGAATTACGGCAATAGTACGATCCATGATAAGATCAAGCTTCCGCTTGGAGTAGTTTCATCGCTTGCTCAGATAGAGACTGCGCCTCTTCAACAGACGCTGCTTCGGCAAACACACGGGCGATCGGTTCGGTATTTGAGGCGCGAATCTGGACCCAAGCACGCTCCAATCTCCATTTCAGCCCATCGAGAACATCCGGTTTGCCCCACGGAGATTTGGTGGCTGTTGACTTCAATGCGTCGGACAATACACTCAGATCACTGAACTCCAGTTTCTTCTTGATCAGATGGAATTTTGGAAGCGAACCGAAGTACTCCGTCGCGGTAAGGCCGGACTCTACCAATGCCTGAAGAATCAATGCCGCTCCGACCGCCGAGTCTCTCGCAATGTGCACCGCCGGGAACATCACACCCCCATTGCCTTCCCCGCCAATCACCGCATTGTGCATCTTCATTCCACGTGACACATGCGCTTCGCCAACCTTCGTCTCCAACACGGCTGAACCGTGTGAAGCCGCAACGAGCTTTGTAACCAGCGATGTGGAACAATTAACGACGACATTGCCTTTCATATGATGCAGCACGACGTCGACCGCGGCGGCAAGAGTCAGCTCCTCACCGGCCGGCTCGCCGTTTTCAAGAATCACGGCAAGTCGATCGGCATCCGGATCGAGGACAAAGCCAATATCGATTTGGGTGGCGGCCATCGCAGTGCCAAGAATTCGAAGGTTTTCTGCAATGGGCTCAGGATTGCGCGGAAACAAACCGGTCGGCTCAAGATGAAACGGAACAACCTCGCAGCCCAGCGACTCGAGCACTGCATTTAAGAGCACTCCACCTGCGCCGTTGACGGCATCCAGCGCAACTCTGTACCTGCGCTTTTTGATGGAGTCCCGACTCAGAAACGGGATCGCTAACACCGCATCAATGTGACGTTGAATCACGTCGTCATCCTTGGAATAGCTGCCAATCTTGTCGTAACTGACAGTCACTAAATCACCGGACTCGACAACGCGTCGAACTTTGCTGCCTTCTGCCTCGTCGAGGAACAACGCCTCCGCATTGAAAAACTTAAGCGCGTTCCACTGCGCGGGATTGTGGCTCGCCGTGATCGCAATGCCTCCCTTCGCGTGATGATGCTCAATCGCAATCTGTACGGTGGGAGTAGGAACGACCTGCAGATCGATAACGCTGCAACCCGACGCAGTGAGTCCTGCAATTGTCGCCGCGCGCATCATGGATCGTGAAACACGGCTGTCACCGCCAATGATTACGGGCCCCGGAGCGGCAAGCCTTCCGAACGCATTGGCCCAGCGCAAGGCCAAGTCCACGGTCATCGATTCGCCGACGACGCCTCGAATTCCGGAAACAGAGATCATGAGCGGAGACTTGCTCACCAATTGCCCGGCCATCGTTTGCCGATTTCGTCTGCAATGTCCTGAAGAAATTTCCGGTCTGAATCGCCGTAAGCCGCCACCTCGACACCATCGATGTCGATTTCTCCGATTAATTTGCCCTTGCTGCGAATCGGCACGACGATTTCCGATCGTGTTTCAAGGAAGCACGCGAGGTAGCGCGGATCGCTTCTGACGTCGTCGATAATAATAGTCTGATTCTCACGGATCGCGGCGCCGCAAATCCCTTCATCGACGGAGATCACCGTATGGTCGGTAGCATGACGTCCGGACCACGGGCCGAGATGCAGCTCTTCTCCGTTCAGCCAGTAGATGCCGACCCAGTCGTAACGATGGTCGAGCTGTCGCAGATCATCACAGATCGACTGGCAGAAGGTCTTGAATTCGCTGGAACGAATGTGACCGAGAAATTGTTCGGCTGGAATCATGGTTCATTTATGGGTTTTGCACCAATCCAGAAACTCATCGGCAGTCCATGTAGAGGGACAATGTTTAGCCTCCAATGAGGCTTTTGAGGCGACGTCGATCCCGTACTCGATGTCATCGAGTCCCTCGAACGCATGCGCATCCGGTTGAATGGGGATCGGTACGCCGGCTTCGATGCAGAGCGGAATCCAGCGCCAGTCAATATCCAGTCGATGCGGATTTGCATTCAACTCAATTGCCTTGCCGTTGCGCGCGGCGGTCTCAATGAGCCGCTCGTGATTAACGGGATACCCGGGCCTTTCGGTGAGCAACCTGCCCGTTGGATGACCGAGAATGTCCACGTGTGGATTCTCAAGAGCGCGGCAAAGGCGATCAGTAGCCTCCGCCTCGGTCATGCCGAATCCGCTGTGAATGGAAGCGACCACAAAATCAAACTGTGACAGCAGATCATCATCAAAGTCCAGTCTGCCGTCGGCAAGTATGTCGCACTCGGTGCCCTTGAGAATTCGGAATGGCGCCAATTCAGCATTCAGAAGATCGATTTCCCGCCACTGTTGGCGTACGCGTTCTGAAGTCAGACCATTTGCATAGGCGGCGGCTTTGGAGTGATCGGCAATGCCAACATACTGAGAACCGCGCGATCTCACAGCCATCGCCATGTCTCTGATTGTGCAGTGGCCATCCGACCAGGTCGAGTGATTGTGCACGATGCCACGAAAGTCGCCGCGCGAAACCGGTGACGGCCAATATCCCTTGCCTTTCGAAACGATCGTGGTCTCACTCTCGCGCAATGCGGGAGGTACAAACTCAAGCTGAAGCGCGTCAAAAAGCTCACGCTCCGAAGCGCACTCAACTCGGCGGCCGGTGCGGTCTACAAGCTCATCAAGTGTCAGGCGAAAGCCCTTCGCTTCCGCGTGGCGAACCAGAGCGGCGTAGAATGTGCTCGAACCTGTGAGGACAAGCTTTCGCGCAGCGGCATGCTCCGGCGCGACCACACTGAATTCGATCTCGAATTCGCCAACTCTTCCGCACCAGAACGGCTCACCCTTTGATCTCCAGGTGATCATGGAAAGACCTGCGACCTGCCGCTCGATCTCAGCGCGCACGGATCGATCTGCAATGGCGATGCAATCCAGATCGCCGATCGTCTCCAATCCGCGGGCAAGGCTTCCGCCAAAATAGACTTCCTGTACACCCTGAATCATTGACAAAGATCGATTCACCTCGGAAGCTGCGCGCCTGGCGTGATGTCGTAGATGGCGCCCGGCGTTGGCTCGTACAAAGGCGATACTCGAAAGAAACTTTTCAATCGTCTTGGCACCGAAACCGGAGAGACTCAATACTGTGCCGGACTTTATCGAACTCTCGAGTCCATCAAGTGATTGGACTTTCAATTCGGTCCAGAGTGCGCGGGCTTTCTTCGGTCCGAGGCCTTCGATCTTCAAGAGATCCAGAACACCATCCGGCACAGCCCGGGACACGCGCTCGAAGTCCGCAAATCCACCGGCCGCGTGCAACTCTCTTACCGCCGACGCAACCGTTTTGCCGACGCCCTTAACGCTGCCGAGTCTTCCCTCTGAGATAAGCTCATCGATGGACTCGGGCCAGTGTTCGAGCGCCCTTGCCGCAGCGTCGAACGCGCGGGCTCTAAACGGATCCTCGCCCAGCAACTCGGTAAGCAGTGCATAGCGACGAAGTGAATCAACAATTTCCGACTTCGTCATTGCTCAGGGAAAAGCCGGAGGAATTCCCGCATGAACGCGGGCAAGTCATCGGGTTTTCGTGAGGTCACGAGCTTATCGTCGACGACAACTTCGCAATCAAGCCAGTCCGCTCCGGCATTGAGCATATCGTCTTTGATCGCCACATAAGATGTTGCTTTTCGACCGCGAAGAATGCCAGCGGAGACGAGCACCCAGCCTCCGTGACAGATGCAGGCAATCGGTTTCCGTGCGGCGTTCAATGAACGAACGAGAGACAGCACGGGGTTCGACATGCGGAGTTTGTCCGGAGCCCATCCGCCGGGAATAACCAGACCGTCGATATCGCGTTCGTTCAGTTGATCGGCACGGATATCGGCGTGTGCCGGATACCCCCACTTGCCGGCAAAATCCATTTGTGCGGAAGGTGTGACCAGCAATACGCGCGCGCCCTCCTCGCGCAGCCGGTAGTAGGGATACCAGACTTCCAAATCCTGGTAATGATGTTCAATGAGAATCGCTATTGTCTTCCCCTGCAATCTCATTTTCACTCCTATATCGGCAAGAGTTTTCGTACCCATTGCGGGTAGTTCATCATCAGTACGGCGCTAATCACCATCAATCCGCCGACGACAAGATTCAGCGTGATGACTTCCCCAAGAATGAACGTGGACAGCAGCGTGGTAACGACCGGCTGCGGAGTCGTAGCAATCGCAACTTGTGACGGGTCGACGTACTTGAGCATGCTGAACCACACGGCATAGTTGACTCCGGTGAGTATGAGCCCTGCATATAATGCCCCCGTCCATCCGATCCAGGTCACCTGATTATAGTTCTGATTGTACGCGGAAACCCCCAGAAACGGCAAGCCCATTGCACTGCCGATAACAAGGCAAATCATGGTCGCGCGCGTGGCGCCGTACTTCATGACTAACGGCCTGGCCAGGACCGTGTAACCCGCCCATGCGATCACAGCGGCTAAAACAATCAAGTCGCCGGAGATATTCTCCGAACCAAGCATCTGCGTGCGGGCACCGGAAATAACAATCAACAATCCAGAGATTGCCAGGACAATTGCTCCGAGGCGCGAGCGCCTGAATTTTTCATACCCAATCCAGACCGAGAACAGAATCGCAAACACGGCCGTGCAGCCATAAAGCAGTGCGGCATGAGACGGCACCGTGAATTTCATGCCATAGATGTAACCAACTTGATTCACCGGCACGGCAAGGAACGCGAGCATGGCGATCTTAGTCCAGTCTTTTCGCTCGATGGCCTGCCATGATTTGAATATCAGAGTATAGACCAGCAGGCCGATAAGTCCAAAGAGCAATCTCCAGAACCCAAGTGCGAAAGCCGAGAATTCACCAAGAGCGAGCTTAACAAAAATGAAGCCACCGGACGAAATGCACACGTGCGTGGCCATTAAGGCCATGACACGTGCCCGCGATTGTTGATCCATCGGCGGGGCTATTCGATTCCCGTAGCCTGCAGCACGGCCGGCAAGTCTGAAAGGTCGGAGAATACCGCGTTAGCACCGGCATCGACCAAATCCTGAAACGAGAACGCCCCTCCGGTAGCCACTCCCAGTGTCTTGAAATCATTTGCAGCGCCGCCCTCGATGTCGTAGCGCGTGTCGCCGATTACCCAGACTTCTTCACAGGAAAACGAGCGGCCATAATGACGACCTGAGTTTATCCAAGCCTCCCGGATCAAGTCAGATCGCTTTTCGTGGCTGTCTCCAAATCCACCCACCGGGAAGAACGGATTCAGGCCGAAGTGACCGATTTTCAGCCGCGCGCCGGCCTCCATGTTTCCGGTGCCGAGCGCGAGCGCGACGTGAGCGTTTCGCCGTGCAAGCTCATCCAACAGGACCTTCACTCCGGGCAGCAGACGCTTCCCTGCGCTTCGCTCAATCGTAACCGGCAGCGCCTCCAGATAGGCTGGGCAGAATGCGGCATACGCTGCGGCCCAGTCGCCATTCAAACCGGTCTCCCGGTAGCAATCCCGAAAAATCATCGGGTCGGTGCGGCCATGCATGGGAATGCCGTCGATCTTTGCCGGAACGGAGAAAACCGACTGGAAAGCCTGATCGAATGCCCTCCTCGTCGCACCGTCCAGATGCGTTAGCGTGCCGTCGATATCAAAAATGAGAAGTTTCATCGAATTCACTGTTCTTTTCCGACTCAAGAATGTACATTTTCGGCACCAGAAAATCAAGCGACCTGCGGCGGTGACACGCGAAACCTGAGGATTTCCCGATCCGGAGCTTGAAATTCACGCAAGTTCGGCGTATCTTTGACACGACGCCGGAAGCAAGCCGGAGTTCCCGCAAGCTTTGTCGAGTGCCGGACAACCTCGACCCATACAACAAAACCGGAACATGAACTACCTTCTAATGTTGTCATTTGTGCCGCTCGCTCTATTCGCGCAGGAGCGGTCGTTGACGGCGAATGTGCAATTGCACAGGGATTTCCATCGCGAAATCTATACGTCGACCGTCGAGCTTCTCGGAACGGATCGGCTGGGGTCAACATTTTTCTTCTCTGATTTTGACTATGCATCGACGGGTGCCACACTCGGTTACTTCGAGGTTTCCCGTTACTTTCCACTGGTACGGTTGAAGCCATGCACGATAAGTCCGACCATTCAATACAATGACGGTGTGATGTCTGCGGATGACCCCCATCTCAAGCTGATTCCGCGTACTGCGCTTGCCGGAGTGGCGCTCGGCGAACTCCCTCTGGGCAAACTGGTAGTGAGCACGGAGTTTCTGGCCAGACAGGAATTCGGAAGAGAGTTGGACTGGCAGTTCACAACGGTCTGGTACTATCCGGTAGTCAGCAATCGCGTTGAGTTCCAGGGGTACCTCGACTGGAACAGCCACCACGAGACCGGCGAACCGAATACATTTCAGGCCGAGCCACAACTTCTGCTTCGCCACGGCCAATGGGCAATCGGAACGGAGATTGAACTATCACGAAACTTCACTGGGGCGTACACGGAAGATGACGGATTCGAGTACAGGACATGGTACTCGCACCCGACACTTTTTGTGCGACTTGATCTTTGAGCGGAGCTTTTCCTTCTGACAGACCGCGATCTCCGGCGATCTTGACCGTCCCGCTTTCATGGGCGTACAGATTAGGCAACGCGGCACACCGCAGTACTTGTAATATTAGAAGTCCGGCCAAGCTCGAATGTCCCGTGATTTCTGTGGGGAATTTGACCGTGGGGGGCACAGGGAAGACACCCTTTGTTATTGCTCTATCCCGGCTATTGATAGAGGCATTTCCGAAACTTCGAAAGCCGGGAAGTATCGCAGTACTTTCCCGCGGATATGGCCGTCGATCTTCCAATCTCGTGGAGGTGCGATCAGACGCATCTTGGGAAGAGTCCGGAGACGAACCGCTGTTCATAAAGCGATCGATACCGGATGCAACCGTTGTCGTTCACCCGTCGCGACTCGTCGCCGGGCGGTATGCCTTGTCGACCTCTCGCCCCGAAGTTTGCATTCTTGACGACGGTTTTCAGCACTATGCGCTCTTCCGTGATCTCGATCTCTTGCTGGTCTCCGGTGAGAATCCTCTGGGAAACGGGCGTCTGCTACCGGCCGGACCCCTGCGTGAGCCAAAATCCGCCCTCAGCCGGGCGCATGTGTTGATTTCCGCTGGACTTCAACATGAAGCAGGTATCGAGCTGGCGACCAGTCTGAACATACCTCTGATTCGCGCGCATGGGGAGTTTGATCCAGATGAAAAGCTTCGTTCGATGGTCGGCCAGAGTTGTCTGTTGTTGACCGGGATAGCCTCTCCGGAGCGGATGGGAGCAATGCTGGAGGCAATAGGGGTGCCGGTCGTGAAGCATGTGGCTTACTCCGACCATCATTCCTTCACGACGCGCGAACTTCAGCAAGCCGACAAACTGGGCCAAGAGGCGGGTGTGGCTGCTGTCGTCACATCTGAGAAAGACCGCGTCCGCATCGCGAACTGGCCCGGCACGCTGCCACTCGTGGTTGCGAAAATGCGATTAGTAGTAGAGAATAGTGACAATTTAATAAAGTTAGTGGCCGAACGTATTAATTTGGACTGATTCAATCAGCACGCACGGTACATTGGTCAGTAACGGCTAAGCCTCTTGTATCCTCTCTGTAAATCTTTGAGTTACGAGTTACTTTGCAAGTGGGAGGCCTTGACATTCCGTTGACGAAGTGTATATTATAGAGTTGGAGCTGCGACCGCGGATGCGGGCTCTTTGCAGGGAGAAGGGGCTCATAGCTCAGCGGTTAGAGCAGCGGACTCATAATCCGTCGGTCCCAGGTTCGAATCCTGGTGGGCCCACCGCAATATTGTAGATTTGAAGTACGGATGTTTGGCCTGTTCATTGTCGGAGATTCGAGACATGCCCGCAGCGTTTGACCCTTGCTCGGCCCGCATGTTGTCGATGATTATTTTCAGCTGAAGCATGTCAGGTGTGCGGATATTTCCTCACACCTTTTTTGTTCGGTTTTGTTGGAATCTAACCGGGTGAGGACTGTGGTGACTCAAGCCAGTATGGAATCGAAGGCTCGCGAGGCGTTGAAGCTTCTTTCTGAGTTGCAGGACATTGACGATGAATTGAAGGAGATTGCCGGGGAGAGAGGAGATCTTCCTCAAGAACTGGAGAAAATTACCGCTCAGATTGTGGAACTGGAGAGCTTTCTAACGGAGCGGCGGGCCGAGCTGGCACGCATCGAAGAGGAGCGGAGTAGGAGGAGCCACCAGCTGACGGATGCGAAAGCGAATCTGGCCAAGTACCAGCAACAACTCTATTCGGTGAAGACAACGCGCGAATACGACGCCATCACGGCCGAGTTTAATTTCGTAAAGGAAGAGATAACTACCTGCGAGTCGTTTATCTCGCAACAAACCACGCGGCAGTCTGAGTTGACCCGCACGGTTTCCGACCGGCTGACACAGCTTGAATCGGTAAAGGCCGATGAGCTGGCCAAACGGACCGAGTTGGAGCACAAGCTGCAGGAGACGGCAGGGGATGAGAAACTCCTGCATGACAAGCGCGGCTTGGTCGTCGCCAAAATGCATAAGACGATTTATGCCCACTACGAGCGCATTCGCAAGGCGAAGGGTGGTCGCGGGGTCGCGCGGATTCTTGACGGAGCCTGCGGCGGCTGTTTTGCGATGATTCCGCCGCAGATTCAGCAGAATATTCGCGCGCAGATGGACATCAGTCTGTGTGAGACTTGCGGCCGCTATCTGGTACCCTGAGCTAAACCGCGAATCACAAACCTCAAACTGAAGTGTCCGCTGTAGCATTTTCAGATTATGAAACGCATCCCGTTTGTAGTTTGAAGTTCGTCGTCTGAGCTTTGGACCTTATCGCTCACATCGACGGCGGCTCGCGCGGAAATCCCGGACCCTCGGCAATTGGGATTGTGATTTCCGACACGACAGGGACCACCATCTTTGAGACCGGCGAGTTTGTCGGCCACGGAACCAATAATGAAGCCGAGTATAAGGCCCTGATCCGGCTGCTGGAAGTCGTCGCTACCGATCATGCAGTTTTGAAGCTCAAAGCCAAGTCGCTGAATGTGCGCTGCGACAGCACGCTGATTGTGCAGCAGGTTACGGGCAAGTGGAAGATCAAAGAGCCGCGCATGCGCGAACTCTACGATGAAGTCCAGCGCAGAAAAGTGCCGTTGAACTTGACTCTGCGCATCAAGGCCATCCCGCGCGAGGAAAACACTCATGCGGATCGGCTGGTCAATCAGGCGTTGGACGGGGCGGCGAAGGGCACGACTCCCTCACAAGTTGCGTCACTTCCGGACGGAATAAGATTTTAGTTTCTTCCCGGTCCGCCAGAAGATCGTGATTCTCGCCGATGGCTGCAAGGCACTATTTCTTGCAGCAATGCAGCCTGAATCCAAATCCAAGTGAGACTCGAGATGCAAAAGCCCACGACTACAAAAGTATTCTCCTCCGAAACGAAGAAATACAGTCACCCGGAAGCGACGGACGAAACCGTGATCAAGTGTCACGAGGACCTTGCCAGGCAAATCGACGAGTATGCGGTGGCAAACAAGGCAGTCGTCGTGTGTCACAGCATTGGACACATCAATTACAGGACATGGTTCGCGCTTGTTAGCTTTCGAGAGGGCGACTGACCTCCAGAAGGCTCGATACAAGATAGACTTTTCTTCCCAGTCCGCCGGGTGATCGCGGGTGAGAGCCCGAGGAAAGTCCGAACTCCACAGGGCAGGGCGCCGGCTAACGGCCGGGTGCGGTAACGCAACGGAAAGTGCAACAGAAAACATACCGCCCGCAAGGGTAAGGGTGAAATGGTGCGGTAAGAGCGCACCGCGTGGGTGGTGACATTCACGGCAAGGCAAACCCCGTCCGGAGCAAGGCCAAGTAAGCCGCGAGTCTCTCTTGCCCGGAGAGCACAAGTCACGGCGGGTAGGCCGCACCGAGCTGCACAGCAATGTGCAGCCCAGACAGATGATCGCCCGCCGCACTCGCCGCGGCATGTGTCTTCACATGCCCGTCAGAGTGCGGCGACAGAATTCGGCTTACAGGCGGACTGGGAAGACACTGCGAATAGGGAACGATGATTGCAGAGCGGCGTTATGTTCGGGCATAAGCAGCTGCTGCAGGAACTTGAACACATCAAATGGCTATCACCGTAATATCCGAAAAACCGCCGACGGTCCAGAGCAGCCGCAAGAGCGATCTGATTCCGTTTTTCGAGCCGCGCTCCGTTGCCGTTATCGGCGCGAGCCGCAAGCCGGGAACGATTGGTTATGATCTGGTGCGCAAGCTCGTCGAGTTCGGATACAACGGCATCGTCTACCCGGTCAATCCGAATGCGCGTTTTGTTCACTCGATGCGTTGCTATCGGAGTGTGCTCGAGATACCTGATGCGGTGGACATGGCGCTGATCAGCGTACCGAAGCAGCTTGCTTTGCAAGCCGTTGACGACTGTGGCCGAAAAGAGATCAAGGCAATCATCATGATCACCGCCGGCTTTGCTGAAACCGGCGAAAAAGGCGCGGCGTTGGAACGCGAGATATTCGAGCGCGTCCGCTCCTATGGCATGAGAATGATCGGTCCCAATTGTATGGGCGTGATCAACACCGATCCGAATTTTCAATTGGACGCGACGTTTGCCGGGCCAAAACCGTCCGCAGGCGGAATCGGCTTTCTTTCACAGTCGGGCGCTCTCGGAGTCGCGGTGCTTGAGCGCGCCGCGGAGATGCAGTTGGGGCTTTCATCCTTCGTGAGTCTCGGGAATCGCACCGATATCTCGGTCGATGATGTGCTGGAATACTGGAAAACCGATCCCCGCACTGAGATTGCGCTGTTGTATATCGAGAGTTTCGGAAACGCCCGCCGCTTCACGCACATTGCCCGCGAAATGTCGCGGACAAAACCAATCATCGCCGTAAAGAGCGGTCGCACCAGCTCCGGAGCACGCGCCGCCTCATCACACACCGCGAGCCTTGCCGCCACGGATGTTGCCGTCGACGCACTTTTCGAATCCACGGGAGTCATGCGCGTTGACACGGTTGAAGAAGTGTTTGACTATGCGCAATCATTTGCACGTCAACCGCTGCCACGAGGTCCGCGCGTTGCGGTGATGTCGAACGGCGGCGGTCCTGCAATTCTCGCCACCGATGCCGTCGTGGGAAACGGTCTCAAAATGGCCGAATTCTCCGAATCGACCATCGAAAAATTAAGAGCTGTTCTCGCCGAAATTGCAAGTGCGGCGAATCCCGTGGACATGGTCTCCAGCGCGGGCGCGGAGCACTTCGAAAACGTTGCCGATTTGCTGTTGGCGGACGAGAATACCGACGCTTTGATGATCTCGTTTGTCGCGCCGGTTACGACCGATTCTCGCAGCGTTGCCGAAGCGATCATTCGCGCATACCGCAGGCACAAAGACAAGTCAAAACCGGTTCTAGTCTGTTTCATGACACGCGACAGCGGAGTCTCCGGTGTTCCGCTCCTCCGCGAAGCCGGTCTGCCCGTTTACGTTTTCCCCGAATCAGCCGCACAGGCCCTGGCGGCGATGGATCGCTATCGTCGGATTCGCGAGCGCCCGACGGGGACCGTACGCACGCTGGATGACGTGGATCGAGACCGGGTTCGCGCCGTCATTGACCACGCACAGCTTGTGGGCCGCAGCGAACTGCACCGCGATGAAGTGATGGAGATTCTTTCGGCGTGGCGATTTCCGGTGCTTGAAACGGTTGTGGTGGATCGACCCGAACTGCTTATGCCGGCGGCAAACGACATCGGTTATCCGCTCGTCATGAAAGTACTCGCCGAAGGGATCAGTCACAAGTCGGATGTCGGCGGAGTCAAACTCAATCTTCGCGACGAAAGCGACGTCAAGCGCGCCTACGACGAAATTCGCGTGGCGCTTTCGCGGCTGTCGCAACCGCCCGCGTCGTGGTCTGTGACCCTTGAGCCGATGGTAACGGGAGGGAGAGAGGTTGTAGTCGGTCTGCAATCCGATCCGCTCTTCGGGCCGCTGATTATGGTAGGCATGGGCGGCATATATGTCGAAGTGCTGAAAGATGTCGCGTTTCGCCTCGCGCCGCTGACCGGCGTTGATGCGGAATTGATGGTTGCGAGTTTGCGCGGATATCCCATTCTCAAGGGTGTGCGCGGCGAGCCGCCCATCGATTTTCCGGAGCTGTACTCCGCGCTCGAACGGATCTCCTGTCTCGCACAGGAATTCCCGGAGATTCTCGAGATGGATGTCAACCCGTTCCTGTTCTTCGCGGAAGGAGATCGCTCGGTCGTCGTTGACGCGCGAATGACCATCAGCGCGGCATCCGCCCCCCGGCAATGAGAGTTTTGTTCGTAACAAATAGGCAGGACCATTCATGCAACCAAAATGGGAACTGGTCGAGAGCCGTCCCCATGAGGAGATCGAACGTCTAAGCAAAGCCACTGACATTCCATACGTCATCGCCCGTATTTTGTTGAATCGGGGAATTGATACATCTGAGCAAGTGGATCGATTTTTCAATCCATCTCCTTCTCACCTGTATGATCCATTCCTCATGCGGGACATGGAGAAAGGCGTGGATCGCATTATCTCGGCTCTCCAGCACCGGGAGAAAATCGCGATTTACGGCGACTACGACGTTGATGGAATTACGGCGGCTTCGATGATGTACCTCTTCCTCAAGGACCTCGGCGGTGAGGTAGAGGCCTACATTCCGGATCGGCAATCCGAAGGATACGGCATTTCTGAACAGGGGATCACGGAGCTGCGCCGACGCGGTGCGACGCTCATTGTATCCGTGGACTGTGGAATCACGTCGGTCAAGGAATCGCTCTTTGCCACGTCGCAAGGAGTCGATCTGATCATTTCGGATCACCACGAGCCGGGGGACACGATTCCCGCCGCGCTTGCGGTACTTGATCCGAAACGCGAGGGCTGTGATTATCCGTTCAAGGAACTTTCTGGAGTCGGCGTCGCTTACAAAATCGCGCAGGGCGTTCTCAGCAAGCTCGGCATGGAACCGGAGTACGCTGAAAAGTACATTGATCTCGTGGCCCTCGGCAGTGCCGCGGATATCGTGCCCCTTGTTGACGAGAATCGCGTCTTCGTCAAGATGGGGCTGGAGAAGATCAACAACTTGCCCGAGGTCGGATTGGCCTCGCTGATCGAGTCGGCGCAGATTCGATCCGGCAAGATTGAAGTGGGCGACATCGTGTTCGGGATTGCGCCGCGAATCAACGCGGTTGGGCGACTGGGCAGCGCGCTTCGCGCCGTACGGTTGTTGACCACTCGGGATAAGGCGGCGTCCAAGGATATTGCGCAGGTTCTTGAAGAGGAGAATCGT
>CAZGVT010000018.1:18281-19765 GCA_964529255.1 uncultured Alphaproteobacteria bacterium
GACATTGACAACACGACGCTCGAAGAAGCCATCGCTGAAATTGAGAACACCATCGATACGGACGCCTGTCGTTCGATTGTGCTTGCGCGGGAAGGATGGCACCCGGGTGTAATCGGCATCGTTGCCTCGAGATTGATAGAGCGATACTACCGCCCGACGGTAATGATTACGGTCGAGAACGGAATGGGCAAAGGATCGGCCCGCGCGATTGCCAAGTTTGACATCTTCATGGCACTGAAAGCCTGTTCGGATCTTCTGCTGCAATTCGGTGGTCACCGCTATGCGGCGGGACTGACCATCGCCGCCGGGAATATCCCTGAATTTCAACGGCGGTTCGAAGCGGCGTGCGCGGAGATGATTTCAGAGGACGATCTGGTGCCGAAAATTAAAATCGAGAGTGAAATATCGCTCGATGAAATCACGTCGGAAGTCGTCAATACGTTGAAACGGTTCGCTCCGTTCGGTCCCAAGAATAACCGGCCCAATTTCTTCACACGCGGACTGGATGTGCTGGACGTACCCCGCATTGTGGGCGCAAACCACTTGAAGTTTCGCGCCGGGCAGGGTGGAGTCAATTTCGAAGCGATCGGTTTCAATCTCGGCGAGCGCATCAGCCGTATGGACAACGGAAATCGCCCGCTCGAGATGGTCTACGCCATAGAAGAAAACGAATACAACAATCGTCGGACGGTTCAGCTGAGAATCAAAGACCTTCGATAGCCCTATGAAGAACAATCGTACTCGATTAGTCCTGTTGGCCGTATTGTCCCTGACCATGATGGCCTCCGGCATGGGTCGCAAAGAAAAAGTGAAAACCATGCTCCAGACCGGTGTTAAGGGGAAGGTGGAGATTTGGGAAGGCAATTTCATGCCGATGGTGGACCCAAAAGGCGGTGGCGGAAAAGTCAATCCCGGCAGCGGAAGAAAAGTGAGACTGTACGAACCGGTTCAGATGCAGGGCATGGCTAAACCGCTGCAGAATGAGATTCCTGCCAGGCTGGTTGCAGAAACCACCTGCGACGACAAGGGTGAATTCACTCTGGAAGTTCCCGCCGGGAAGTACAGCGTCTTCGTAGAAGAGGGCGAGGGCTGGTACAACAACGGCTTCGATGGAGACGGCATCCAGGGCGCTATCACGGTTGAGGAAGGCAAACTGACCGATACCACGATCAAAGTCACGACAAAAGCCACCTTTTGAATCTCGATCTGGCAGGGCGGGGAATTCTCGTAACCGCATCTTCCCGCGGGTTGGGATTCAGTGTGGCTCGTGAGTTACTACGCGAGGGAGCTCGAGTCGTCATATCGAGTTCCAACCGTGAAAAATTGGATAAGGCCTGCGCGCAGCTGAAGAGCGAAGGTTTGAATCCCGCGGCGACAGTGGTAGCCGATATTACTAATCCGAAGGATATCGAGCGGCTGGTTGACGAATCCCATGCGGCGGCCGGCGATCTTTACGGCTTGGTCACGAATTGTGGTGGGCCGCC
>CAZGVT010000019.1:0-14019 GCA_964529255.1 uncultured Alphaproteobacteria bacterium
GAGAAGACTGAAGCCGAGATCGAGGTCTTCCTTTTGCGCCGCCTGACAGAGGAGCTGTGGGAAGTGCTGGTTAAGCCCGCGCGAAAAGTCCGCACCGGAAACACGATCACGATCGGCGACTGTATTACCTGTGAAGTGATCGACAATACGACGTCGGGCGGTCGCGTCGTGCGCTTTCACTATGAAGGCGATTTCAACGAGCTGGTGGAGAAGTTCGGCCAGCCACCGCTTCCGCCGTATATTCGTCGAGAGCCGCGGCAAGAGGACCGGGAACGGTACCAGACGATTTTCGCCCGCGTTTCAGGAGCTGTTGCGGCACCAACGGCGGGCATGCATTTCACGCCCGCGCTGGTCAACGAGGTCAAGGCAAAAGGCGTGAATGTTGTGCCGTTGGTTCTGCATGTGGGGTTGGGGACCTTCCGACCGGTGCAGGTTGAAGATTTGTCGCGGCATCGCATGGACTCGGAATATTACGAAGTCAATGCCGCCGCTGTGGGTTCCATCAATCAGTGTATCGAGAACGGTGGTCGGATTATCTCCATCGGCACATCGGTGACGAGGACACTCGAAACCGTGGCCAATTTCAATGGCGGAGTCAAGATCGCGCGCGGGTGGACGGACAAATTTATTTATCCGCCCTACCACTTTAAGGTGGTGGATCGTCTCGTCACGAATTTTCACCTGCCCGGCTCGACTCTGCTGATGCTGGTTTGCGCATTTGCCGATCAGGAGCTGATCATGAAGGCATATCGCCATGCGATTCGCGAGAAGTATCGCTTCTACAGCTATGGCGATGCGATGATAATCCTTTGATCTGCTCTCTGGTGGTGCCGGCGGCGGGCTCCGGCGAACGGCTGGGCCTGCAAACTCCGAAAGCGTTGGTTCCGATTGCGGGTTATCCGATGTTTGCCTGGTCAGTGGCGGCATTTCTGAGTAGCGGAGCGGGTGAAAACGTCACGATTGCCGTCCCCGGCGAATGCCGAAGTGAGTTTGAAGCGGCGGTGAGTCGCTACTTTCGCGGCAAAGACGTCAGTGTGGCAGTCGGTGGAGCGACCCGGCAGGAGTCGGTCGGCATCGCGCTCCAACGGAGTTCGCCCGAATGCGACGTGGTGCTCGTTCATGACGCGGCCCGACCGCTGCTGAGTGTGCAACTCATCGGCAGAGTTGTTGACGAATTCTCCAAGGATGCGGATGCAGTGATTCCGGTGTTGCCGCTGACTGAGACCGTTAAACTCATCGATCCCGAGAGTTCGCGAGTGCTGAAAACTCTGGATCGCGCCTCGCTGGTGAGCGCGCAGACGCCACAGGCGGTGAGGCGGGAGGCGCTGATTCAGGCTCACGAATTGGCGCGCAAGCTCAGATTTCAAACGACAGACGACGTTGCGCTGATCGAGCATTTCGAACTTGGTAGTGTCCGCTGGATTCCCGGCGATCCCGACAACATAAAAATCACCTATCCCCGAGACCTGGAACTCGCGCAGGAGTTCTTAAGAGCTTCCGTCGATCTCGCGGCCCGGATGCGCGGAATACACTCAACGACTTAATCTCGCCCCGGTTCACGGAATGAGTTTCCGCTGAGCCTTTTTTCTCGCCACCGATTTCTCATGAGCAAATTCCGTATCGGCATCGGCGTGGATGCACATCGCGTCCAGAAGGGACGACGCCTGATTTTGGGAGGAGTGGAGATTCCTGCCGATTTCGGGCTCGAGGCACATTCCGACGGTGACGTGATCGCGCATGCCATACTCGATGCGCTATTCGGAGCGGCGGCGATGGGTGACAAGGGCACTAATTTTCCTCCCACCGATCCGGCATACCACAATATCCGTTCCACTGAATTACTGAGTCGATGCCGCCATGCTTTGGCGAACCGCCGCATAGAAATAGTCAACATCGACGTCAGCGTAATGTGTGAAGAGCCGAAGATTGCGGCATTTGTAGAAGAGATGCAACGAGCGCTTGCGCTTGCGCTGGTCATCGAGGAGTCACAGATTTCGATTAAGGGAACTACGCTGGAACGGATGGGTTTCACCGGGCGAAAAGAGGGCATCGCCGCACTGGCAATCGCAATGATTGAAGAACGGGAGTCGGAGTGAATTTCCGCACGCGGTTCGCACCGAGCCCGACGGGATACTTGCACGTGGGCGGACTGAGAGCCGCTTTATACAACTATCTCTTTGCGCGGAGGCAGAGTGGAACTTTCATCTTGAGAATAGAGGATACTGACCAAACTCGCGAAGTGCCCGGTGCGGTTGAGAATTTGATCAATATCTTCGAGTGGACCGGCCTGGATTTTGACGAGGGCCCGCACGTCGGAGGCGCATTCGGGCCGTACATACAATCGGAGCGAATCGAGATCTATCGAGAGCATACGGAGAAATTGGCTGCTAAAGGCGCGGCCTATCCGTGCTTCTGCTCAGCGGGACGATTGGAGAGCATGCGCGCAGAGCAAAACGCGCGCGGTGTCCCTCCGATGTACGATCGGTTGTGCCGATCGCTTTCCAAGGATGAGGCGGGTTCGCGGATGGCCGGCGGAGAGCCGCATGTCTGGAGAATGGCTGTGCCCGCGCGGGAGACGGTGGCCGTGCAGGATTTGATTCGCGGGAGAGTTGAGTTTGCATCGGAGACAATTGATGATCAGGTGCTGGTGAAATCGGACGGCTTTCCGACTTATCACCTGGCCAATGTGGTAGACGACCACCTGATGCAAATCAGTCACGTGATTCGCGGAGAAGAGTGGCTGCCATCGGCGCCGAAGCACGTGCTCTTATACGAGGCGTTCGGCTGGGAGCCGCCGCAATTCGCTCATCTGCCGTTGATTCTGAATGCCGATCGTTCGAAGATGTCCAAGCGCACGGGCGACGTGGCGGTTGAAGCATACCGTGAAAAGGGATATGTGCGAGATGCACTGCTGAACTTCGTCGCCTTGCTGGGCTGGCATCCGGCGGATGACCGGGAGTTGTTTTCGGTCGATGAGCTGGTGCGCGAGTTTTCACTGGATCGGGTACAGAAGGCGGGGGCGGTTTTTGACGTGAGCAAGCTGCGCTGGATGAGTGCGGAATATATCAAGCGCGAATCCGACGAAGAATTGTACGCACATATTGCCTCACATCTTCCGGATGTTGTCCATGAGTATGGCGAGCGGCGAGTGAAGATCGCGCTGCAAATGCTGCGGGCGGGAGCGGAGACGTATGTCGATCTTGCAACCCGGTTGCGGGAGATCTTTGCGCAGTCCTACGATGTCGATGCGGAAGCAGCAGCGATATTGGATTCGCCGAGCGCACGGCTGCTGCTGACAGACTTCGCCGGCCGAATAGACGGGATATCGCAGGATATTTGGGACTCGCAGACCGAACTGGAATCGGCCTTCAAGTCCTGTGCGGCGGAGTCGAGCGAGGCGACCGGCTTAAAAGGCAAGTCGCTATGGCACACACTTCGCGCAGGAATGACCGGCACTACTCGCGGGCCGGAAATGGCTAAGCTCATTGGTGTCTGGGGGAGAGAACGTGTGCTAAAGAATCTGAATTCTGCTTTGCAGAAAACTGACTCGCTGGTGAAGTCTTGAAAATCCTCGTGCTGCTTGGCGGCGAATCCGCCGAGAGAGTGGTGTCGCTCGCCTCAGGTGATGCGGTTTCAGGCTGGCTGGCGGAAGCGGGCTATGACGTGCGAAAGTATGATCCGGCGGTTCCAGGCAAAGTCAACCGCGCTGATGTAATGATGGCACCGCTGCAAATCGGCGCCGCCGCTCCGTTGGCTCCGGAAAAGAGCGGATTCTCGCCGCAGATTGCTCAAGGTCTCATCAATGTACTTGCGGCCGAGTCGCCCGATCTTGTCTTTCCAATCCTGCATGGAGGGTGGGGTGAAGATGGGACAGTTCAAGGATTGCTGGATTGGGTAGGTGTGCCGTACGTGGGATCTGGAATGCTCGCCAGTGCGATGGCGATGGACAAGGAAGTTGCTAAAATCGTCATGCGCAGCGAAGGCGTGCCGGTCGCTCAGGGATTTTCCGTACCGTTGGCGTCTTGTAACGACATTGCAGGGATCACCCGGTTGATCGAGAAGTCGTTTGGATTTCCAGTGGTCGTAAAGCCACGGGCAAGCGGTTCCGCGGTGGGTGTCTCGATCGTGCGCGCGGAATCGGATCTTGCCGACGCGTTGAATGTCATCGAATCGCAACAGGCGGATGCTTTGATCGAGCAATATTTTCAAGGGCGCGAAATGACAGCAACGGTGGTATTGAATCAAGCCTATCCGTTGATCGAAATCCGTCCGCGAGACGGCTTTTACGACTATCACAATAAATACACGGCCGGGCGAACAGAGTATCTGTGTCCGGCACCGGTAGCGGAATCGACCGCAAGACAGATTCAAGACTGCGCGCTGCGCGCGTTTCATTCCTTAGGTTGTTCCGGTTTCGCGCGGATTGATTTTCTACTTGGCGCGAATGACGAGTTTATTTGCCTGGAAGTTAACACACTGCCGGGAATGACGAAGACCTCGCTCGTGCCAAAGTCTGCTGCGGCGCACGGAGTTTCTGCAGTGGAACTCATGAAAATGCTGGTCTTGGACAGATTGAGTCGGGTGAAAGTTTCGGCGTGACCAGAGTTGACGAGAAGCTGCGCGATCTGGACGAGAAGTTCATGCGCGTGGTGCTTCGTGAGGCCGCAAGAGGCGCGGGATTCGTCAGCCCGAATCCGCTCGTCGGAGCGGTGGCGGTAAAGCGCGGAAGACTCCTCGGCAAAGCTTATCACGCGCGGTACGGCGAACAGCATGCGGAAATCGCGCTGCTTGAAATGATGAGCCCGTCCCAGGCAAAGGGTGCGACAGTCTATGTAAACCTCGAGCCCTGCTGCCATCACGGGAAAACGGCGCCTTGCACTGATGCGTTGATCCGAGCCGGAGTAGAACGCGTTGTGGTCGGCGTCGAAGATCCGAATCCACTCGTGTCGGGTCGCGGAATTCGGGCGCTGCGACGAGCGGGGATCCAAGTGTCCGTGGGAGTACTCGATACCGAATCGCGCCGCCTGAACGCGCCATTCCTCACGTTCATGGAGCTGGGACGTCCATGGATTCTGCTGAAAGTTGCGCAGTCGATCGACGGAAGAATTGCGCTCAAAAGCGGCGAGTCGCGTTGGATCACCGGTGAAACCGCACGAAGGGAGGTTCATCGGCTGCGAGCGCAATTGGACGCGATTCTCGTCGGCGCGTTGACCGTTGCCGAAGACGACCCCGAGTTGACCGTGCGCAGTGTTAGAGGCCGTAATCCGATTCGAGTCGTGTTGGATTCGCGGTTGAGAATTTCTCCGCGAGCGAAAGTGCTGCGGGCGGAACGAAACGGATAGGCGTGGGTATTCACGACCGACATGTCGGATGCGAGAGCGCGGAAGAAGATTGCTGAAACCGGTGCGGAGCTTTTCGTGGGACCGGCGGGGGAGGACGGCCGCATTGATTTGCACTGGGTGATGAAGCGACTGGTGGATCACCGTGTGACTTCGGTGCTTGTGGAAGGCGGGGGGACCGTACACGCGTCCTTCATTCGTGCCGGACTTTACGACAAGCTGATCGTTGCGACGGCACCGATGATTATCGGCGGAGACGGACGCCCTGCGATCGCCGATCTTGCCCTGAAAGAACTGGGACTGGCGCCGAGGCTTGAGTTGTCCCGGGTGCGAAAACTGGGAAGCGATGTTTGGATAGAGCTTGAAAAACATGTTCAGCGGAATCGTTGAAGGCACGGGTCATATCCGTGCCATTGAAGATGTGCCCGGGCTTAAGCGGTTTGTCGTTCGCGCGCCGGAAATCGCCGGGGAATTGAAGATCGGGGCAAGCGTGTCGGTTGACGGCTGCTGCCTGACTGTGACCCGCATTGAAGACGGTAACTTGGTTTTCGATCTCATGGAAATCACATTGGAGCGTACGAGATTCGGCAAGGTCGGGGTGGGAGATCGCGTGAATCTGGAGCGCTCCCTGAAAATCGGCGACGAGATCGGCGGTCACTTTGTACAAGGCCACGTTGACGGAGTCGGCGAAGTAACGAGTGTGGCCGATGCGAGTGAGTCGCGCCGTGTGGAGATTCGGATTCCCGCGTCGCTCACCAAATACGCCGCGCGGACGGGATCGATTTCGGTGAACGGAGTCTCGCTAACTGTGGCAGAGGTGCGCGATGACGTTATCACGATTGGGATCATCCCGCACACTTGGAAGCTGACCAATTTCGCGGAGTTCAAGCCCGGAACGAGAGTGAATATTGAAGCGGATATGATCGCGAAGTATCTGGAGCGACTGCTCACGCAAAACGACGATGGCAACATGACCGCACAGGAGACCCATGCTCGATAGTATTCGCGAGGCCTTGCAAGACGTAGCAGCAGGAAAGCTGCTCATTGTCGTGGACGATGAAGATCGTGAGAATGAAGGAGACCTCTATCAGGCTACGCAGTTCGTTACTCCGGAGTCGGTCAATTTCATGGCGAAATATGGCCGGGGAATGATCTGCGTTGCGTTGACTGATGAGAGAGCCGACGAGTTACAGTTGGCGGCCATGGTTTCGCAGAATACGTCACTTCGAGGAACCGCATTCACCGTCTCGGTTGACTATCTTCATGGTACGTCAACGGGCATTTCGGCCTATGACCGCGCGATGACTCTTCGAGCATTGATCGATCCTGCGGCCAAACCGGAGGACTTTGGCCGGCCGGGTCACATTCATCCGTTGAGAGCGAGACCCGGCGGAGTGCTTGAGAGGCCCGGACAGACTGAAGCGGCGGTGGATCTTGCCAGACTTGCGGGGGTATTTTCGAGCGGAGTGCTCTGTGAAGTGATGAGCGATGACGGGCGGATGATGCGGAGGCCTTCGCTGCGAGAGTTCGCGAATCGCCACGGAATCAAGATGGTTTCGGTCTGTGATCTTATTCGCCACCGGCGGATGCACGAGAATACGGTGGTGGAGCGTGTGCGCGTGGAGTTTCCGACGGAGCATGGAAAGTTCACCCTGATTCACTTCGAGGACACTTGTGAGCACAAGGATCACCTGGCCATCGTCAAAGGTTCGCTGCCGCTTGCGGCAGGATCGCTGATTCGTGTGCACAGCGAATGCCTGACCGGTGATGTATTCGGCAGTGCCCGTTGCGATTGTGGAGCCCAGCTTGACGCGGCATTGGCGAAGATTGAAACGGCCGGCGCGGGCGCCGTCATCTACATGCGGCAGGAGGGGCGGGGGATAGGACTGGGACCCAAATTGCAGGCGTACAAACTGCAAGACGAGGGTCTGGATACGGTCGAAGCCAATCTACAATTGGGATTTCGCGCGGATCAGCGCAGTTATGGCGCGGCCTCGCAAATCCTGCGGTCGTTGGGGGCGACCAAGCTTAAACTGATGACGAACAATCCGAAGAAGGTCGAAGGCCTTCAGAACTTTGGCATCGAGGTTGTCGAACGCGTTCCGCTTCAAGTCGACACGACTGAGGTCAACAGGAACTATCTGTTGACCAAGAGGGACAAGATGGGACACCTCATCACCGTGGATCAGTAGCACCATGAACAATCTGTGGGGGATTACACCGTGGGTTTTCGCCGCTGCGGTGTTTTTGTGCTCGTGTCATTCGAAAGAGCCGTGCGTCGATTGCGATGACACGGACGATTTCATCGTACCCCCCGCCGGATTCGCATTCAGCGTTCCCGAGGGAGAGTTGAGCGTCTACGACCGGCAAACGCAAAGTATCGTGCGCACGTTTCAACTCGGCAATCTGTGGGCCGGGGATGCGGTGATCAATCAACAGAGCACGAGGCTCTTTATCGCGAATCAGGCCGACTATCATATCGAAGTGTATGATCTGCCGCAAGTCGATCTCGACCACTATGCCGTGCTGCCGTCCATGCCGATTGACATCGAGATTGATCCGAGCGGGGGCAATGTCTTTGTGCTGGTGCGGAACGGGGGATTCTGGAGATATGTCGTCACTGATCACTCGTTCGACACGACCGATGTGCCGGTTCAATCGCGCGCATTTTCGCTGAGGCCGCCGGAGTATCGCGAGGCCTGGGTCGTGAGTCCGGTGGATCGCTCGATTCGGATTATTGATCTTGCGGTGTTCGACGAAACCGCGGCTCTCGCGGTGGGTGCTACACCGGTGGCAATCGATATGCGCTCGGATGGCGCGTTAGCATACATTGCGACTTATGGCAGCGCAAATGAAATTTCGGTTTGGAGTACGGTGACGCGCTCCAAGGTTGATTCACTGCCGTCTCCGAGTGGTGTGCGCGACGTCGAACTGAGTGACGACGGTCGCGTGCTTGTGGCGGCGGATTCGGCGACGGGCGTGGTGCGGGTCTGGCACCTCGAGCGTGGCTGGACTCAAGACATTGATACCGGTTTGCACGCGCAGAGCGTTTGCTTTCATCGCGGCGGAAGGGACTTCGCCGTTTTGAATCCCGAGGAGAACCGGGCGCTGCATTTGTCCGTTAGCGATACCGCCGTAGCAGTCGTGGACACGATCATGCTTCCTGAGCGGCCAACGGTCCTTGTGCTCTGGGAGACTCCGTTCTGAGACTGGTCATCCAGAGGGTGTCGTGCGCTTCGGTGGAAGTTGACGGCCACACGGTGGGAGCAATTGGCCGGGGACTGTTAATTCTGCTCGGTGTGGAGCAAGGTGACACGGACAAGGAACTCGTATGGTGCGCGCATAAGGCTGCCGGATTGCGAATTTTTCCCGACGACGAGGGTAAGATGAATCGGAGCCTTTCGGAGTTGAACGGAGAAGCGCTTGTCGTGAGTCAATTCACTCTCTGCGCGGACGTGCAGAAAGGTAGACGACCAAGTTTTGTTTCCGCGGCTGCGCCGGAGTTCGCAAATCAAATGTACGAAAAGTTCGTGGCGCGACTCCGGGAGATCGGTGTGCGAACGGCGACGGGGAAATTCCAGGCGAAGATGGCGGTGACTCTTGTGAATGACGGGCCGGTGACGATTTGGATTGAGTGTACGCCCGGCGAGAGAGACTAAGCGTCGTACTTGTGAATTGTGAAGCGGGGCCGACTCGAATTGTTGAGTCGGCCCCGCTTTGTTGGAACGTGAAATGGAGCTGCAGTGTCTGCTCTTGCCGGGAGTATTCCGAGCCGCCTTCTAAATTCCCCCATCCGAATGCCATGTCCTCCCGGACTTCGCGCAAGTCTTCTCAGTGCGAATGTCCGGGATCTCTCCGCCTGTCTGTGACTCACCGGAAGATTCCGGGAGGGAACCGCGCGATCAATAATCGGATGTTGATAGATGCGTTGCGCAGACCCTCCTCGGCGAGAATCAGGCCGATGCGGGTTGAGGTTCCGGGGTATCGGTCGTAGATTTGAACAAAACGCGGATAGATTCCACGAGCATGGCTAACGCGAGTCCCATCAGCACCAGCGCAACCCAGGGTACGGGATCGGAGGTCAGTTTCAATGAACCGTCCACCGAGAGGAAGCCGGTGAGGATGAATCGCACGAGAGCCCAGGAACTCATTGCGTACATCCAAAGTGCGGGAACTCCGGTCAGCCACCAGACCCAATTCGCGCGATACTCATAGCGGAGCCAGACCGTGACCGCGAGCAGAGTGAGTGCGGCGAGCAATTGATTGCTTGCGCCGAACAATGCCCAGAACACGCGCCAGGCCGGAACAGGAGCGCCGTTCACGTCAAGCAAGGTCTGAGTGACAAAAAACAGCGGCACGAAAGCGGTGAGCCCGGTCGCCACCCAGCGACCGGTCCGGGAATGCCAGCCGGTCAACTCCTGAACGATGTAGCGACCGAGTCGAGTGCAAACATCCAAGGTGTCGTAGACGAATGTCGTGAATGCGAGCAGCCCGAAAGAAATTGCGAAGGCGGCCGGAATGCCAATCGTGCCGAAAAATCTGCCGAGCCCTTGAGCGTAAATGAGATTCGGTTTTCCGACGAGTGCGGAACCTGCCTCGCTTGTCAGAATCATCACGCAGGCGAGCGATACAACGGCGACCATCGCTTCCATCAGCATGGCTCCGTAGCCGACAAGTTTCGCGTCCGACTCACTCTTGAGCTGTTTCGAAGTTGTGCCTGATGCGATCAGGGAATGGAATCCCGAACAGGCTCCGCAGGCCACGGTGATGAATAGTATGGGGAAGAGCGGAAAGGCCTCGCCTCGCGGGGAACTCCATTCCCATCCCGTGAAGGCCGGATAGGAAATCTGGTTGCCGCCGAACAAAATACCGATCACGCTGCCGATCAGGGCGACATACAGAAAGTAACCGCCGAGGTGACCGCGAGGCTGCAGGAGAATCCAGAGCGGAACGATAGAGGCGACGAAGCAATAGGCCAGCAGAATTACATTCCAGATTTTTTGCGCGGACACGTCGGACTGACCGAGCATTCCGGTGAGATCTAAGGGGATTTGCGGCCCGATCCAAATTGCAAATCCGACGAGAGGCAGAAAGATCATAGTTGCCGCCGTGAGGCCGAGTCCTGTGAAGCGTAAGAGCAGACCCATCGCGAGCGGCAGCAAGAGGTAGAGCATGGAGGAGGTCGCGATGCCCCCGCCGGTCACCACCGTACCGTTTTCGAGAATCTGGGTGCCGACGAAAGATGCCGAGACGATGTCGGTAAAGGCAACGATGATATAGACAAGGGCGATCCAGACGAAGATCAAGAACAAGAAATAGGTGCGACGCGACATCCGGGTGCGGACAAGCTCCGCAATCGAACGCGCGCGGTGACGCAGGGAGGCGACGAGGGAGGTGAAATCATGAACCCCTCCGATGAGGATCGATCCGATGAGAATCCAAAGCAGCGCGGGCAGCCAGCCGAACATGACTCCGGCAAGTATCGGTCCCACGATTGGCCCGGCGGCGGCTATTGCCGAAAAATGCTGGCCAAGGAGAAATTTGCGGTCAATGGGTTCAAAGTCAGCTCCATCGCGATACCGATTCGCCGGGGTTTCGGTCGCAGGATCAATCCGAAGTAGTCTCGTCAGCAAGCCTCCGTATCCCCGGTAGGCAATGATGAGGACAATGGCTGAAACAGCGGCGATGAGGAGGAGTGACACGGCGGATTAGAGCGAGAATCTGTGAATTATTTGAAAAAGTACTTGACTCTTGAACATGCGTGCTGTATATTTGTTCACGCTATCCGAAAAGAGGTTCAGCATGGCCGAACAACTCACTGAAAAGCAACAAAAAGCACTGCAATTCATTCAATCTGAAATCAAATCCAAGGGTCGTCCTCCGACGCTGCGCGAGATTGGTGCTGTTATAGGAGTCAGTTCGACGAATGGGGTTCGCTACCTCCTCGATACCCTCGAACGGAAGGGATATCTCAAGCGGAGTGCGATGCTCTCGCGTGCAATAGAACTCACGTCGCGGACGTCGGGCTCCGATTCGGCGGACGCTGAAACTCGCGATATTCCGATTCTTGGGCGCATTGCGGCCGGCGCGCCGCTGATGGCCCACGAGCATATCGAGGCTCACGTGCGGGTTGACCGGACCATAGCGACATCCGATGACACCTTCGCCCTGAAGGTACGCGGAGATTCGATGAAAGAGGCGGGGATTCTCGAAGGCGACGTGATCTTCGCGAAACCTCAAGCCACCGCAAATCCGGGTGATATCGTGGTTGCGCTCATCGGCGAGGAGGCAACTGTGAAGTACTTCAGGCCGCAGGGCGACCGCGTGCACCTCGAACCGGCCAACCGTTACTACAATCCGATTATTGTTGAGCGGGGGACTCCGGGCTTCCGCATTCTCGGGCGGGTGATCGGGTTGATGCGAAAACTCTGAGTTCGCTGGACCATTTTTCAAGGCAGGAATCCGGCAGATCTGCCGGATTCGGACTATTGACAAACCCCATCGGTTTTAGAGGGGCTTGTCTTGGGAGCCGCAAGGTGGATCTCAATTCGCCACGGGAGCACTCACGAGTTCTCGAACGTGATCCGCCCGGCGGTCGGCCGCAAGCAGCCGACACGGCTCGGGGCCTTTGTCAGCAGCCTGAATCCGGCACATCTGCCGGATTCTTGTTCTTGTAAACTATTGGACTGAATTCGCTTGACAAACTCTGGGTTTGTCGCTATATTCTACTTTGAACCTGCCGAATCCGCCGGCAATATCGCCTCGTAGACCGTACGGTGCTCCGGGTCCATTGCCATCAGCGACCTCACTCCCTTCTCATACCCCGCGCGCAACATAGCTTCTGCGAATTCTCGATGCACCGGTTCGAGAAACTCCTGCTGCTTGCTTACGGTCAGCCTCTGCAATTTGATCAGGGCATAGTAAAGATAGTCCTTCGCACGCGGGTAGTGTTCTTGCGCATCAAAGTAGATGCCTGTGTCATAGAAAAACTGCAGTTCCCGCCAGGCCGAGTTCTCTTCAGCCGTGTAGGTGCGCAGATACTCGACGCGGCGGTCCCAACCGAAGTAATAGAGCGAGGAAGAGGCCTCGAGGTAGATTTGCTTTGCACGATCGAAGTAGGTGCGGCCGCCGAGTTTTTCGAGTCGATCGTATTCCATCCCGATAATCATCCAGATGTAGAATTCAATGACGCTTCTGAACGGGTGGAACGTCCCGACACGAATATCCTCGCCGGTTCGCAGACCAAACTCCCAGCGGGCATCCTCCAGCCGCACGTCGTGACGATTCGTGATCAGTAACTTGGCCTTGTACTTGTCTTCCTGCGGATCGCCGGTGTAGTTCTCGAAGAACACATTAATGTCGATCTCGAGATCATAGTTGTAATCGTCACCGGCCCATTCCTGATTGCGCAAGTACTCGGTGAGTATTGAATCAAGGATGGTCAGTTTCGCGCGAGCTTCGTCGGGCAGCCGCTCAACATTGAAAGTGACCAACGGATCGACAAGCTGCGAATAGCCCGGCACAGCAAGAAAAGACACCGCCATAACGGCGGTCAGTCGCCGGCAAGTCTTGAGTATACGAGATTTCATTTACCGGGCAAAATACGGATAAGGCTGCGGAAAGTCAAGGGAGGCGGTCCAACCCGGGGATTGAATTGTGCCTCAGATTTCGGTCCGGGACGGCTGTCTGGCTGCTGGTGGTCCTCGCTGCATTCGCGGCGGAGCCATGCATGGCCGTGTTCGAAATCAGCCCAACCGGACCCCGCTCAGATGGACTTGGGGGAGCGGGAACAGCGCTGAGCGGTGACGGCTGGAGCAAGTTGAGGAATCCGGCCTCAGTAAGAGTGGGTCGCTCAACAATTACGGGTGGGTGGTCGCAGCAATTCGGACTACCGGAGTTGACCAGAGAGGCTGCGGGTGGGCAATTCGGGTTTCGCAGCGTTGAATGCGGAATCGCGGCGGAGACGTTTGGTGGCACTGTCTACCGGGAGTCGACCCTCAGAATTCAGACATCGCACCGACCGAGTCATCGTTTTTCAATGGGAGCTGAATTGGCGGGGCATACTCTTGAGATCAACGGCTACCCTGGTGGACGTGGTGCGGCTGTGACGGTTGGAGTGGTCGCGGCACCAATCCCGGACTTGAAAATCGGCGCGGTTTGGAGGAATGTCGCCCGACCGAGACTTTCGACCTACCGAGATCGTCTTCCGGAATCCCTGACAATGGGAATTGTCGCCAATCTCGGCGCGCGCGCTCTCGTTGTCGCAGACCTTGTTCAGGAGCGGTACTTTCCACTTGAAGTGCGAGGGGGAGGCGAGTTGTTGGTTTTGCCCCAGCTATCCCTCAGGGTCGGGGCTCGAGCCGAGCCGTTTAGGCCTGCGGCGGGATTTTCAGCGCGCATGTCGGGTTTCGAGCTACACTATGCGGGAGACATTCATCCAGATTTAGGTGCATCGCACTCTGTGGGTCTTGAGTTCCGCCTGCCGTGAGCGCTGTTCTGTTGTTCTTTGTCACTGCGGTGGTTTCACTCGTCTGCCTCGCGGGCGAAGAGGAGTGGATTGAAGAGAGTGAGGACCCTGAGTCGCTGCTACTTTGGCTTGAGGAGTTATCGGCGGTTCCGCTGGATCTCGATGCGGCTCGTGTTGAAGGTCGACGCGCGGCGGATCACCCCGTGGACCTCG
>CAZGVT010000019.1:14029-16608 GCA_964529255.1 uncultured Alphaproteobacteria bacterium
CAGTGTGGCAGTTGCATCGATCGTCGTGGGACTTGTCTGGGTCGGGCGTACGTCGCTTCTGGATTTCGCAGAGGTGTTGAACCCGGAGCAGTTGAGTTCACTGATACGATACACGACTCTGGGTGAGCAGAGTACGGCGGGGCGGAGTCAAAGAATACGGATCGTATCGCGCTGGTCTCAGCGCGATGAAGATCGAGTCCGAACGGAAGCGCGTGAAGGCCGAATTCGCGGTGACTTCAGGACTCCGGATGGCTATCGCGGATTCACCCTCGCAACGGCCAGGGAGGATCGGCCCGACTTGTTTGATCACGCGTCGGCCGGGATTGAAATACCGGGTCAAGGTTTGAGGCCGCGGCTGCTGTTTGGAGATTATACGGCGGAGTGGGGAACCGGCTTAATCAGCTCGTCGTCGTTCGGTAGTCGCCAATGGTTGTTTGCTCCAGAACTGACGTCTCCGCCTTCATCCGGCAGACTCAGGTTACAGGCTTCGTCGCGCGCCGGACACGGTATGCGTGGCGGCGCGATGGGCATCGAGAGTTCGATGGGTATGGCACAGTTTGTTTTCAGCAACCAGCAACGGGACGCTGTGATCGCGGAGAATGGACCCGTCGAGATTGTTGAAAGCGTGAGTTCGAGTACGGAACTATCCGAGGCGCGCGAGGGACAGGTTACCGAGACACAGTGGGGAGTTGCGCTGGAAAGAGGCATTGCCGGAGTGGAATGCGGCGCGGGATTCGTGCAGAGCAAATTCGCACCGGGCTTCATGCCAAGGGAACCGGAGGAGACTCTGCCGCGTCTGACAGGTAGCGAGGTGGCGGCGTTTTCTTCCTGGATAGCGGCGAATCGGAATCGCGCGAGTCTTGTTGCGGAGGCTGCGAGGAGCAATCCCGGTGGGTATGCATTTCAAGGCGCGGCGAGTTCGGGAGTTGATCGGCTGCAGATCGGAATCTATGGTGTGTACTCCGAAGCAGACTACTTTGCTCCTCACTCGGGGCTGTGGGGCGAGTATGGCGAGGACGCGACGAACAAATCGCGACTGGGAGTTCGTACGCGGGGGCTGCTCACGCGGCACGATTTCCTGATACACGGTTACTTGACAGAGACGCCGTTTCGAACCGCGACGGCACCGTTGGGAACACAGAAATCAGGGCTTTCGTTTCGGTGGCGGTTGATTAGTATGGATTGGATGCAGCCCGAACTTATGCTGGAGCGGAGACATTCCGCAGACTATTCCGAGAACAAGGCGGCAACGACCCTGCGCACGGAGAAACTCAGGTTGGATGTCGTCTTCCCCGGTGCGGATCAATTTAGAATCAGAGTGGAGATTCGCGGCGCGAAAGAGAGTGGAAAGCAGGACGGCGATTTCGGGAGCCTCTGTTTTGTGCAGTGGAGCAATCGCGCTCATCGCGCGAATCTGTTTGTGCGGTTAACCGCCTTCGATTTGGAAAGCGCAAACGTAGACGCGGTTGCCTACGAAAATAATTTGCCGGGGTTCTACCCGCTCGCGTTGCTTACCGGATCGGGAATGCGCTGGGCCGCGATGGCGAGCAGAGATTTTTCTACCCTGACCATTGCGCTGCATTCGGCTGTGCAATCGAGGTACAGCCATGACCGCGAAGTACAGGATTGGACTTTCGGTATCGCGATTCAATCGCGGTTCGACGCCAGGTGAGTGCGGCCAAAGCTGGGATCATTGTTCTGAATTGGAACGGGCTCGCGGATACCCGCGCATGTGTTCGGAGCCTGCTCGAATTGCGGGGGACGCCCGCAACGCTCTACGTAGTGGACAATGGATCGGAGGACGGCAGCGCGGAGGCGCTGCATCGCGAATTCGCCGATCAGATCGTTTTGATTGCCAATCCGCGCAACTTGCTCTATGCGGGCGGAAACAACGTCGGAATACTGCGTGCGCTGGATGACGGCTGTGACGAACTTCTGCTGCTGAACAATGACACGGTTGTCGATCCGCACATGCTCGAGGAGCTTCGCGCGGCGAGAGCGGCGCACGGTGATGCGGTTTATTGCCCGAAGATCCTTTACTTTGATCGACCCGACCGCTACTGGTACGCGGGCGGCAAGATCAACCTGAACCGTGCGCGCTGGTCGCATCGAGGAATCCGCGAACCGGACCGTGGACAGTACGGTGTCATCGAGGAAACGGGCTGGGCGACGGGTTGCGCACTTTTCTCGACCGATAAGGTGATTGAGAAGGTCGGGCTGTTAGACGATTCCTTTCGGCTGTATCAGGAAGATGTTGACTGGTGTTTGCGCGCGAAAAGTGCGGGATACAAGATCTGGTATGTTCCGAAGGCTGTTGTGAGGCACAAAGTCTCGGCTTCGCTGGGTGGAAATTTATCGCGAGCGAAGCTCACCCGCAAGTGGCGTAGTCTCAGGCAGCTTATGCGAAAGCACGTTCCGAATCCGGTACGAAGATATTTTGCCTTGACCGATTACTGTATCACCGAGGCGACGCGCGCGATTTGGGCGCGTTTGACTGGCCGACTGCAATGAGCGTGCAGGTTTTCTCCGACGATTTCCGTCATACTGGGAGGTTGACGTTGCTTAAACATTCAATGGCT
>CAZGVT010000019.1:16618-18613 GCA_964529255.1 uncultured Alphaproteobacteria bacterium
TGGCTTGCGTTTGGATTTTGGTCGCGCTGTTCGCCGCGGTCGCGATGGCAGATTCGTATGTGATCACGGATCCGAACGGTGGTCCGCTGGGCAGACTTCCGTATATGAATCGTGGCGATAAGACGTTGATTCCGCTCAGTCTGCTGGCGAGGAAGGCCGGTTGGACGGCCGAAGTGAATGGTCCCGGGCTCGCGGTTCAGGCACCTACCGCCCGGGTTGCCGTCCGCGCGGGGAATGCCTTTGCCATGACGGATGGTCGCTGCGTGCAAATGAGTCTTGTCCCCGAAGAGTGGGATGGCTCATTGTGGCTGCCGACTTCAGATCTTCCCCTGCTGTTCGGCGATGGAGTGATTCAAAACTCCGTCACCGGTGCAATTCAAGTGAAGAAGGTTGTGCATTCGGCGGAGCCCGCCGTTCCCACAGCACCCAAGGACAAGTCGGGTCGGCAATGGACCATCCGGAATGTGATTATCGACGCGGGACACGGTGGAAAGGACCCCGGTGCGAAGGGGCTGTATGACCTCGAAGAGAAAGTCGTGACGTTGGACATTGCGAAGCGGCTCGCGCGACTGCTCGAAGGAGAGGATATCCCGTGCAAGCTGACTCGATCGGATGACTCGTTCCACGAACTGCACGAGCGAACCAAGTTCGCGAACGAGAATGAGGGAGACCTGTTTGTTTCGCTCCACTGCAATAGTTTCCACGATACAAATATCAAAGGCGTCGAAACCTATTTTCTGAAACCGGCAAAGAGCGAGCGCGCGATCGAAGCCGCCATGCGCGAGAACTCCGTCGTAAAATTGGAGAGCGGATCCGCGGACTATCAGGACCTGACCGAGGACAACTTTATTCTGCTCACGATGGCAACGAGTCAGTACATGAAAGACAGCGAGTCCTGGGCAGCGGGTGCTGTGCGGAATCTGACGGAAACCACCGGTCTGGAAAGCCGCGGTGCGGATCAGGCGGGATTCTATGTGTTGATGGGCGCGTCGATGCCGGCGATTCTCGTGGAATGCGGATACCTTACGAATCCCGATGATGCAAAACTTCTGGCGTCCGAGCGCGGGAGGCAGAAAGTCGCACAGGCGATTCACGAGTCGATCAAGAAGGCAAAGTTCCAGATTGAGAGATCGGCATCACGTTGAGCATCGATCGGCCGATTGCGGTTTTTGATTCAGGGCTCGGGGGGCTAACCGTTGCGGCGGAAATTCAGCGCCAATTGCCACACGAGCAGCTCATCTTCCTGGCGGATCGCGCGCGCGTGCCCTACGCGTCGCTCAGTCCGTCACTCATCACGCGTTTTGCCGGAGAGTGCGCGGAATTTCTGCTGAAGTCCGAGCCGAAGCTATTGGTCATTGCGTGCAACACCGTTTCGGCTGTCGCCCTGGATGTCGTTCGCAAACGCGCGCCGGTCCCCGTAATTGGGGTCATCGAACCGACTGCGCAGGCGGCCGCGCGGGTGACTCGCACGGGCCGGATCGGAGTGCTGGCGACAACATCCACCGTGAAACGTCGGGCCTACGACTCGGCCTTCGCGGATCTGGTGCCCAACTCAAAAGTGTTTTCCAACGGCTGCCCTTTGCTTGTGCCGCTGGTTGAAGAGGGTTGGACTGAGGGGGAGATTCCGCGGAAGATTGTCGAGCATTATGCGATTCCGATCCGTGATGAGCACGTCGACACGCTGGTGTTGGGGTGTACGCACTACGAATATTTTCGCGCCACTCTGAGAGACATTTTCGGCCCGCAAGTAAGCCTGATCAACACACCGGATACAACCGCGAAACTGGTTCGCACGACGCTGTCCGAGTCGGGACAATTGAGTGGTTCCCCTGAAACCGGGACCGTTTGTATCTGCTCAACGGATGTTAACGATGCGCTCGAAAGGGTCGTCGGGCAGCTGTTCGCAGGCCTCGGTGAGACACATTTGTCTATCGAGGCGGTCGAAGTCCCCCCGCATTTGAGCATCTCTCGCCTTCAAGGCACACTTTCCTCCGA
>CAZGVT010000019.1:18623-19646 GCA_964529255.1 uncultured Alphaproteobacteria bacterium
ACGATCTTTGCACAGTTCGCGGTGAGCCGCAGAACTGCCCCGCCTCAGCCACCTCAGGTGTAACCCATGGATATTGGAGAACTTCAAGCCCTCGCCGTCACGGAACTGATCAAACTCGGCCGCGAACTCGACGTTCCGGAGATCGCCGGACTGCCCAAACACGACCTCATTTTCAAGATTCTCGCCAAGCAGGCGGCAAAAGACGGCGTCTTGCTCGCCACGGGAGTGCTGGAAATTCTGCCGGATGGCTACGGATTTCTGCGCAGTGCGACGGCATCATACCTGCCGAGTCCGGATGACGTCTATGTCTCGCCCTCCCAGATCAAACGGTTTGGATTGCGAACGGGGCACGTCGTCTCCGGTCAAGTGCGTCCGCCAAAAGAGGGAGAGCGGTTCTTTGCCCTGCTGAAAGTCGAGTCGGTGAACATGTCCGATCCCGATGGAGTGAAGGACATTATTCACTTTGACAACTTGACTCCGCTCTATCCGCAACGGAAATTCCGGCTCGAGATGGGCGCACGGGACCTGACTCTGCGAGTGATCGACGTGTTCACTCCAATCGGCATGGGACAGCGCGCGCTGGTTGTCGCACCTCCGCGATCCGGTAAAACCGTTATCATGCAGATGATCGCGAATGCGATCGCAAAGAACCATCCCGATGTGCACCTCATGGTGCTGCTAATTGACGAACGGCCGGAAGAAGTTACCGACATGGAGCGCAGCGTCAAAGGTGAAGTAATTTCATCTACTTTCGACGAGAAGGCCGAGCGGCATGTGCAGGTTGCGAATATGGTGCTCGAGAAGGCAAAGCGCCTGACAGAGATGAAGAAGGACGTTGTCGTGCTGCTGGATTCGATTACGCGGCTGGCCCGCGCACATAACGCCGTCATCCCGCATTCCGGACGCGTGCTGTCCGGTGGTGTGGACGCGAACGCGCTGTATGAGCCCAAGCGATTTTTCGGCGCGGCGAGGAACATTGAAGAGGGCGGGAGTCTGACGATTATCTCGACCGCGTTGATTGAG
>CAZGVT010000020.1:0-19317 GCA_964529255.1 uncultured Alphaproteobacteria bacterium
CCGTCGCAGGCGAAAAAAAAGTAGAATGTCGCTCACCAGCCACTTCCACAACGCGCCGATACCCTGGGCGGCGGTGCCGCTTTGAGTGGCGGTTGCTTCGCGCAGCAAAACGAGCACGTTGGCATCCACTCCGCGCGTACCGCTCAATTCGTCGAGCAGGGCGCGATCCTGATCTTCCAGTTCCGCGCGGCTGAACTCCTGCCCGCTCAAACTGCGCGGAATCTGCACGTAGATATATCGCCCGATCACTCCGCTGGCAACCACGGCCACCATCGACCAAAAGGAAACCGAGACTATCCCGCCAAACTTAAACGATGTATGCAAAAGCACGAGCAGCGGCCCGGTTACCCCGAGCCAGATATGATAGTTCAGCCAGTAGCGGATGTTTCCCGCGTCGCTCATGAATCGTGCGCGCTTGCGAACGGAGTACAACAGCAGGATTAACATCATCGCGCTGCCGATGATCCCGAACCCGTGGCTCATCACCCCGCTCGGCTTCCAATCCTCATGAAGCGGGTGGTGCGGTCTTTCCGTTTCCGGCAGCAGGTAATACGGGCCACCGACAATCACAGCGTAGCCGAAGACGTAAATCGTCAGCCCATACAGTGCGAAAAGCGAGAGTTTGTGAAAGTTCATCCCGGAGAAGTTTCAACCCAACCTGCGGTTGCCAGATAGTCGATAATGCGGACCGTTCACCCCTAAGGTGCAGTAATCTCGCCAGAAGTTCAAGCCCAACATCTAACTTCATGATTTTATTGGACCGATATAGTCCTATTTCGTGAGATAGCGGACTCTGCTCTGAACAAGTGTGTTCAATCACAATTATCAATAATTATGCAGCCGAAGGGAACGGGTCATCATGGCCTTGCCGGGAATGCACAAGAGGCACTCCTCCACGGAACTCGTAAACCGGAGGCTGGAAACGGAAAAACCACTCGCAAAAAAAGGCGCACCGCAGTGCGCCGTAGACTATTGGCAAATCCCATCGATTTTTACGAGGCCTGTCTTGGGAGTCGCGTTGTGACTCTCAATTCGCCACGCGAGCCCTCACGAGTTCTCGAACGTGATCGGCCCGGCGGTCGGCTGCAAGCAGCCAACACGGCTCGGGTCTTTGTCAGCAAGCGGTTCAGCGGCGGCCTGATGGACGTGACTTTACAGTTTTCCTCGATTTCGATTCCGTGAAGGCGAGGTGATGAATGGTCGTCGATTCGAGAAATTCCATGAGTTCCGCCTTTGGCGCGGTCCAGAATCTGTGGACGTGACACGGAGTCTCATCGGAACATATCCCGTTCCCGAGCAGGCACTCCTCGGTCAGTCCGAATCCCTCGAAAACATTCAACACATCGAGCAGTCGGATCGTGGCGGGGTCTCGCCGAAGCGTGAATCCTCCGCCGGGTCCGCGTACGGACGATACGTAGCCCGCCGTCGTCAGCGAACTCAATATCTTGATCAGAAAGGGCCCGGGGATGGCCTGCTCTTCAGCGATCCGCGCATTCAACTGGGGCCCGTCATCTTGATGTTGCGCAAGATGCACGAGCGCTCGCACCGCATAGCCGACCGGTTTCGACAGTAGCATTGATGATTACCTAATCTAAATCTCTACAATGTACGAAGATTATCTCGAAGAGTCAATATCCGAGCGATCCCGGGCATTCGCTCTGCGAAGACTTGAGCGAAGGGCGGGACGACAGGAGAATGATTCCGGCCGGGTTGCGGACGACAAGCTTATGCAATGAGCCATTGGATAGAGTCCTTGACCCGGCTCGGCGAGACCGATAGATGTCCAATCGTTGCGCGCATGCGATCACGACTGCGCTCGGATCTCACAGTCAAAGATGTGCGCCTCAAAGGGCTCCATATCAAGATACAGTCCGCGCATCATAAGTTCCATACCCTGCCGGACGTAGACTTTCCCCGTGATCGCATCGCGTAAGACAACCTCTCGCTGTTGCAGCGGCCCCAACAGGAGATCAACCCAACATTGTGAACGGGACTCGGACCAGTTGACGAAGACGCGCGCGTGCCTGTCCTCGAAATCAAAAGCCTGGCCGTGAATTCCGTGATGCGATTCGTTGCCGAGCCATGAGGGTCGCGGGGAAAGCGCCCGCCAGTTTCCGAAACGAAAAACGGGAGCCGTCACCTGCCGCATGATCTTATCGTAGGCTGCCCGCAATTGTGAATCGACGGCTTCATCCGGCTCGCGCAAGAGCTGTACAGGCAGTCGCACTCGCTTGCCCGAAAATTGTCCATGATAAATCAGTTTGGAGCCGGGCAGCGAAAAAAGCCAGGCAGCAGCGGCGGCAACACGTTTGGAATCCATTCGCGATGCAATACGCGGCTCGTCGTGATTTTCGAGAAAATGCAGGCGGTTTTCAAGTTGAGCAGATGGCGGAAGTTGAACACCACGCGCGAAAAGCGCGCCGGATATCAGGTCATCAAGCAGTTGCTTGTCATATGTGAGATCGAAGCCAAGTTCGCGCAATCGTCCGTCGAGGCCCCAATATACCTCGGCGATGAAAGTGAAGTCCGGATTGCGGGTTCGCACGGCCCGAATTGCATCGTCCCAGAACTCTCGTTGGGCGTGGCCACCATTCAAAGATACCAGCTCGCCCCACGATCTTCTGAACACGTCGTTGAGCACGAGCATGGCGACGTCGCAGCGCACACCATCGCAGAGGTCCGCGATATGCTCAACTTCGCGTTGCATGGCCGCCCGCAACTCCGCGCGGCGGTAATCGAGTTGCGCGGTGTCCGACCAGCCGTCGAAATGTGGATCCCGGCCGTGCGCAAAGAGTCTCGGGCCTTCGCAGGTTTCGGCAGTGAACCAGTTTTGTGGCGCGCGCGCCGCAAGCTCTCGCGCTCCCTGCACGATCCAGTCCGGATGATCGTACACCCACGGATGGTCTCGCGCCACATGGTTGGGAATGAAATCGAGAATCAGCTTAAGTCCACGCTCATTCAGCCGCCGGCGAAATGCAATCAGCGCTGCATCTCCCCCCCACTCCGGATTAACCTCGTAACCGCGAATCGCATAGGGCGAGCAGGCAACATCTTCCTCGCGATAAGCGGGCAGTGCGCGCGCATACTCCTCGCGGAGCCCGTGAAGAGTGCGAGCCACCTGCTCGCCGGCCGGACTCGGCAGCCACACTCCCATGAGCCAAACCGCATCGAAGCCCCAGCGCAGCCATTCATCGATCAAATAATCGGGAATTTCACGAAGGGACGGTGACGTGCCCAGCCCCAATGTGCGCAGCCAAACACGAGTGTTGATTTCGAGGATGAACTTGGGTGGTGCCAAGTGAAGTTACGCTCCTCCTATTTCAGCAGGACGAGTTTTCGAGTTTCAGTTAATTTGTTGTGAGAAAGTCTGTAGAAGTAGACACCGGAGCCGAGTTCGCGCGCATCGAAGGTCAAATGATGAGTTCCCGCCGCCTGAACACCGCTCACCAGAATTGCGACCTCTTTTCCCAGCAGGTCATAGATAACCAGGGACGCATCGGCCGTCTGTGGGAGCGAGAAACTGATTCCGGTCTGCGCATTGAACGGATTCGGATAGTTCTGGGCGAGTGAAAAGTGGATCGGGATTATCGGTTCAGGCGGAGCAGAGACGAGCGGCGTCAAGGCAAAATCCAACGTCAACACGCTGTCTACAATGACCAGAATTTCACTCGTCGAGGTATCATGATAATCCTCGGCCCGCACACGCAGCGTGTAGAACTGCGACAACAATAGTGGGAGGTCGTACATTCCTTCGGCATTTGTCTCCGCCGAATCCTGCACTTCCTGCAGCACGACATACGCGCCGGCAATCGGCAAGCCCGACCCCGCATCCGTGACGGTGCCGTGAATGCCGCCGTAGCCTGCGGGTGCGTCGGTCGTAAAGACAACGGCCCGGCCTGCTTCGATCTCGTCTGCACCCGCTGCCGGCAAATTTCCATAACGGAATTGCAGGCCGGTCCGGCCGTCGCCGGCCTGAATGCCAACCGTGCAGTAAGCGACGTCTTCCGAGTGCCCTTCGCTCTCCGCAAACAAGTTATATTGGAACACGATCATCCCGTCGCCGCTCCGGGTCGGATAGACCATCGGATCAAGGATCAAGATCTCGAACTCCTGTTCGAAAGAGGGATCCACTGTGCGCGCGCGCCATTGAATGACATATCTCCCCTCTTCGGGATCATAGCGCGCCCAGACTCCGTTCTGACCCGATGTCATGAGATCGTCCCACATCGGGGCGAGCATCGGACCGGGAGCCTGTTGTCCGGGAATGGGATAGTTGATGGAAATGTCATTCCCGATGTGATCGCCGAACGCCGCCCATCCGTTGGAGCAGATTGTGATCTGAGAGTACTCTTCGCCATAAAATGTAAACGGAAACGGCAGTTCGCTCACGGTGGAATACACTGCGCTGCCGATCTCCTCTCCCGGATCGTCGAATCCCAATTCGTCGCCATTCGCGCGCACATCAATCCACGCGAATTCACGATGTTGTGCGAATGATGTGTCGATATTTTCGTAAGCGTAGTAGCCGTAGGCATCGGGGCCGGTGGGACCGGTAATCGGTCGAATGCCCAGCGGGATCGTGACGGTCAGAGTATCAATCAATCCGGATTCGTCCTGGATGACCGCGCGCAGCTCAATCGGCATGCCCCGGAATGCGGAAGATTGCGCGCGCAAGACAAATGGGATCTCGTTTTCCTCCTGCACGTTTGGAGCGACGTCGCCAAATTCAGCAAATGACTGTACGACTACAGCATATCCAGTTCGGCTCGATAGTTCGCAGACCACCGACGGCATAATGACATCACCGAAATTCGCGATAGACAATTGGAGATTCACCTGCTCACCGGGCTCCCACTGGCCGTCGCCGTCGCCACCGCTGACAACATGAGAGATAACCGCCGCCGATCCGGCATGAATGTATGACGTGATCACGCCGCACGAGCTATCCTCCCCGGATCGAATATCGAACACCAAAGTCACACACTCTTCGAGTCGCATTTCCGGATGCAACCGGATGCGGAACGGCGTGGCTCCCGGAGCATGTTCACCCGGCGGCAGATCGGGATATTCGCTCTCCGACACGAGCAATTCGACATGGGAGTTGGCGCACGTGAGGGCTACGGAAATATCGTGCGAAGTCCAGGCCGTGCTGACATTCCGGATTTCGAGCGGAATATCAACGATCTCGCCGGGATTGAGCAGTGAATCCCCGTTGCCTGAACTTCCGCCGATGTTATCGTCATCGAAGAAGTACGCATCGGTCACAAGCTCGTACTCTGCGGAAGTGACGTCGATCGTGCCGATGTACGGCTTGAAGTTGTGCTTGCTCACGCAGAGAGTAAGTGGCCCTTCGGACTGCACGGCTGCCGGAACGACCGCGCGTCCGTCGGCATCGGTCAGGACTTTCGCATGGATCTCGCTCAACTTCCACAAGACAACGAGCGCGTTTTCAACCGGAATCCCATCAGCCTCGAATACATTTACGTCGATGCAGTTCGTACCGACCTGCGCAACGGGCTCATACTCGACTACGAATTCGTGCACGCGATCGGTCCAGATTTGGAGACTTGGATCGCCGAAGAGGTTCGTCCACTTTACGATATTCATTGCCCACGAGTTTTCGAATCCGAACACTCTGAACAGCTCGTATTCGGCATCGAACAGAGTGATCCCGACATTGGGAATCCCGAAATTGCAGAGCGCCTGCATCAAGCCGCCGCCGAGCGTATTCGTTTCCGGTGCGTGCAGCTCGCTGACTGTCCCGATAGCCGCCACCGCTCCGCGCGGCGCGGCTGCGGTGCCCGCAATCGTGAAGAGTTCGGCAAGTCCGGTCTCGTTGGCGAATCTGCCCGTCCACTCGTTGACCAGAAACACGACCGGAAGTTTGCTCGTCGTATCGAGCGAACTCACAAATGCATCGGGCATCTGAGCCCCCCAACCACCCATCCACAGAAACAAGCTGACTCCGCTGTTCAGAGCGTCATACACGATCTGATTCGAGGGCATGCCGACTCCGACCACGAAGCTATCGACGTTCGTGTAACTCAGGAATTGATCGCGCGCCCAATAGACCAAGTTGTTGTTTTGACCGCCGGTCCCTTGAGTCGTCGCCCAGAGCAGTGCGCGGTGAGTCCAGAAGGCATCGGCAAGTTCGGGTTCGCGCTCATAGAGCATCAGCTTGCGCCAGACCGTCGCGAACTCCGCCGCGCTCCGGCAAGTCAGCCGGCCAACCGCAAGGTCGGAGAGCTGATCCTGCGGATTACCGAGCGTGAAAGCATGGTCGTAATCCTGCGGATGAGTCGGCATTCCGATGGAGCCTTCCTGCGGATCGCCAAGTATCATCACATATTCGAGCGGAGGATCCCAGGTTGCGTAAGCCGTCTGAACAGCGGTTATCATTGTTGCCAGTGTCCAGGTGGGGCGAGCATCAACGACCACATCAAAGCCCTGCATCCGTTTCCATGTCGCCAGCGAATCTGCCCACGGACGAACAACCTGATGCTCACGACAGAGGATCAGGTAACCTCCGGGAGTTGCGGTCGCGTCATCGAGCAGCACGGGATCGAGATTCGGCAGCATTGCGCGGTAGACCGGCGCGTAGACTCCCGAGGGCTGTTGCGATCTCATGTTCTCATTCGCTCCCGGCTCGTCGGTCGTCGCGAGATCGATCTCCATTCGGTTGTACACGCGCGCGTCGTGCGTGACCGGATTGTACTGCACAGGATAGAGCGTTAGCTGGACCACACGAAAGTCGCGCATGATCATCGGCTCGCTGATTTCAACCGGAGAAGCCGGATACCATTCATCAAGCGAGTAGATTGCATCGGACTGGGCGAGTTGTCCGGGCTCGTTCGAGTACGGAAGCACGTCGACATCGTGAATGATCTCGAATTCCAGATCGCGGAGCGTGAGTTGCACTTCACCGACATCGGCAATACGATAGAACCGGGAGATTCTCGGCAGGATCGGCTCACCCTCTCGAGTGAGACCGGCTTCACCGTCGATTCGAAATAGCTCACCGGTGCGGAAACCGATGGTCGTGTCGACGCGAAGGATTTCCGGCTGGTCGAGCAGAATCCCGGTGTGTGCGTCATCGAGGTTACGAATCAGCAGAGCGCCATTTGGCGTGCCGGTTACAGCCAGACCGGGCACGAACGGGGCGGCTGTGATTGCGAAGGCCGCGGCAAGCCGCAGGCTCATGCGGAACGGACGGTACATGGCAGCCTCTCCAAGGGAAGTGAAAACGCTTGAGTATTTCAGAAAAGTTCTTATCTTAGGAAAGAATTGGGCCAAATTCGAGTATCCCGTTCTTAAGGACCTTTCACATGAAGTCACTGTTCACGATTCTCCTTTCCGCGGCGCTGATCACCTTCGGCTGCGGCGGAGCCAAAACCGCAAAGAAAATGGACAACACACCGGACACCACCACGACCGCCAGCGGCCTGAAGTTCGTGGATCTCAAGGTTGGCGACGGCGCGCAGCCGCAACCCGGCCAGACCTGTATCGTACACTACACCGGCTGGCTGACGGACGGGAAGAAGTTCGATTCTTCGCGCGACCGCAACGAGACCTTTTCCTTCACCCTCGGCCAAGGCAAAGTTATCAAGGGTTGGGAAGAAGGCGTGGCCACGATGAAGATCGGCGGCCAGCGTAAACTGATCGTTCCTCCGGAACTCGGTTGGGGTGATCGTGGCGCGGGCGGGGTTATTCCACCTAATGCGGTAACCATCTTTGACGTTGAGCTGCTCGGAGTGCAGTAGCGCCAGTCAGGATCCATACAAGGGCGACCGTACGGCACGGGTGCAGGAGACTGCGCCCGTGGCGTTTTTAGAGGCGGTTGTCGCCGCTCTCGGCGGATGGCCGCATGGGATCCGCATAGGGCTGGTATTCGCGGGCGGGATGGAAGTCCTTGACCGTCTTGGCGATAGCGGTACGCAGGAACTCATCGACCCACGAGTGGACGTCTGACCGGCGGATTATCTTGCGCAGCCTTCGCATGCGCTCACGCTGTTCAGCCGGATCCATTGTGCAAGCCCTGTGAATCGCGGCGGCCACGCCTCGCAAATCGAAGGGATTCACGATTAGCGCGTCTTGGTGAAGTTGTGCGGCCGCTCCGGCGAATTCACTTAAGATGAGCACTCCCGGCTCGTCAAATTTGCTCGCACAGTATTCTTTGCAAACGAGATTCATGCCGTCTTTGAGCGGGGTTACAAGCGCAACATCGGCCATGCGATAGTAGGCATAGAGCTCGACGGCGTCGAGGTGACGGAACATGTACTGTACAGGGGTCCAGCCCGGAGTGGCGAATCGGCCATTGATTTCACTGATCAGTCGCTCCAGTTGTTCTTTGAGTTCCCGGTATCGGCTGACATCGAGCCTGCTGGGAACGATCACCTGCACGAGAATAACCTGCTCGCGCAATTCGGGATGTTCCTCGAGCGCGATGGCGAAGGACTTTAAGCGCCGGATCAGGCCCTTGGTCCAATCGAGGCGGTCGAGCCCGAGGATGACGCGATGCGTTCCGAAGTTTTCGCGGATCTGGTGCATCCTCGATGCCACCTCGGCACTTCGAGCGGATTTTGAAATGCCGTCGAAATCCACGCCGATGGGAAAGGCGCCGGCGCGCAGTTGCCGCTCAGCGGTGCGGATGTGAACCAGACCCGATTGCTCGGTAAATCTTGTGCCGGGAAAGAAACGGCGAACGCAGTTGACGAAATTTCGCAGGTCGCGAGCCGTTTGGAAGCCGATGCAATCGTAGGCAAGCAGTCCTTCCAGCAATTCTCTTCGCCATGGCAGCTTCACAAAACCGTCCAGTGGTGGAAATGGAATGTGGAGGAAGAAACCAATGGGCTGTGTCATCCCCAGTTTCCGCAATTCGTGACCGGCGAGTAACAGATGATAATCGTGCACCCACAGAAAGTCACCAGATGCGGCTTCCGTCACCGCCGCCGCGGCGAATTTGCGATTGACCTCCTGGTAGGCGGGCCAGTAAGCGGGTTCGAAGTTGCAGAGCGAGATGAAGTCGTGGAAAAGAAACCACAGCACCTCGTTGGAAAATCCGACGTAGTACTTGTCGATTTCCTCCGCGGACAGCTCCACGGCAATCAAGCCGATGGCGGTTTGCTCGCTGACATTTTTCAGCGCGGATTGCACGAGCGGACTTGCGGGCATGCCGGGCCAACCGACCCATAGTCCGCCCCGGTGCTGGAGCGCCGGATTGAGAGCGGACACCAATCCGCCGGAACCGGGACGCACGCCGAAGTTCTCCTGATCACCCGCTTCGATAACAACCGGGAGCCGGTTCGATACGACGATCAGTCTACCCACGGGGCTCGTCATGTCCGGGAGGCACCCTCCGGTTTTACCGGAGAAATCCGCGTCGCCCAGGCGCACAGCAGTCGCTCGACGGATTCACAATCCGGCAATAGACCTTGTGCATGAGTCTTCGTTTGGGCCGTGCCGACGCGGATAGTCACTCCGGCGAGCTTGTTGACTTCAAGAAAAGCATCTTCGTCCGTTTCGTCGTCCCCGATGTAGACTGCGAGTGCTCCGGGAAATCCCGTCTGCAGTTTCTCGCGCACGGCAAGGCCTTTGTTACGGCCGACGGCACGCAGTTCGATCCCGCCGTTGAAATCCCGCAGTTCCAGATCCCCATTCGAGCACAACCTTGACCAGCGTTTACCGATTGTATCGGCGATGTGAACGCGCTCCGGATTGCCTCTCAAATGAAGCGCGACACTTCCCGCTTTGCTCTCTACCAGTGCCTTGTATCCGGTATCGGCCGCCAGCCACAGGGCTTCGCGCAGGGCGCCCTCCTGCGCGGGAGTCAGCGGGTACGTGACGATCTGCGCGGAGGCTGGCTTGCACTCGTATCCGTGGGAACCGATCATCATAATATCGAGGTCGCCAAGCAATGTGAGAAGTTCATGCACGGGCCGTCCCGACACGATCGTCAGTGAGGTGTCGGCCCGGCGGTTGATTTCCTTGAGCGCCTTTGATATGCCGGGAAGCGGGACGGCGGCCATGCGCGATTCACACAAGGGAGCGAGCGTGCCGTCGTAGTCCAGCAGAAGTTCTGCATACGCTGCGGACTCGACACGAGACCAGAAATGAGGGACTCCCGGAATGTCCAGGCCGAAAGGCATGCGGTACCACTCATGTTAATTCGATATACGGAGAGAAATTGCGACTGATGCCGAGGATCATCGTCAGATAATCTCGCAGATGCCGCGTGATCAGAAACGAATCCCGGACAAGCGCGCGCGCCTTGCGGCCCATGGCTTCGCGGAGATCGGAGTTGCCGAGCAGATAGCGAATGCGCAGAGCGGCGCCTTCCGGCGAACTGACAAGAAATCCGGTGTGATGATTGACAACCTGGAGGCGAATGCCGCCTGTATTTCCGCCGATCACGGGCCGGCCTTTCCACATCGCTTCGGTAACGGTTAGCCCGAATCCCTCGCGCACGGATTTTTGCAGGACAATATCGGCGGCGCGCTGGAGTGCGTTGATCGTTCGATGCGCATCGGAAGGGAGCATGAGAATGAACACGTCGCGCTCTCCCTCGGCGGCCGCGCGCACTTCATTCAACACGGCTTCGCCCTCCGGATCATCGGCGGCGCCGCTGCCCGCGAGGACAAGTTGGAGGTGCGGAACATACCGGCGGGCGATGCGAAAAGCGTGGATCACGCCCAGTGGGTCCTTGAATCTATCGAATCTTGACACCTGAACGATCAGCGGTCGCGAGCGGTCTATCCCGAACGACTGACACACGGCGGAGATTTCCACCTCGTCGATATTCACGTTTTTCTCGCTCAAGGGATCGATGCTCGGCGGAACGAGATACTGCAGGTGCTCAAGCGGCTGGGCGAACGTGGCCAGCGACCAAATGCTTGCGTCGTAGGCGGAGACGATACCGCGGAGGAATTTCCACACCGGACGGTAGGGTGTGCTGACGTCGATGTGGCACCGCCAGATCCACTTGCCCGACTTCTTCGGTGTGAAATCGAGTAGCGCTGCGGGCTGGGGATCATGCACGAATACAATCTCGCTTTCCTCGAGCAAGGGGCGCAGACGGGCGGCGTTTTCCCGATTCGTTTCCTTGTAGATGTCCAGCAAGCGAGGAGAGACGTCGGAGGTCAGCCCCTGCAGGGCATTGTGAAACATTTTCGTGCACTGATAGAATTCGGGCGGCCCGGAAATCACTTCCCAGCGCGCGTCAATCCCCAGCTCCCTCATGAGCGGGATGAGCCGATTGAGAATTTCGGCAACTCCGCCTCCCTGTCGCGTCGAATTGACATGCAGAATCAACTTGCCGGCCAGGGGTTTGGCAAGCTGCCTCAACTGGTCAATCACATCGCCGCCGGCGACGGCCGCATAGTCCGAGAGTCTGGCGCTCATGATCGGCCGGTACGCGGAAAGAATTGCGAGAACACGCGGGACAACTGCATGCGCAGCACGGCAAGGGAGCTGAAGTATGGGTCAATGGTCTGGATTGCGCTCACGAGCGAATCGTAGGGCTGTCCCCACTGGCTGATCCAAGCTCGGAAGTCATCGAAACCGACCGGCTTTCGCGGCAGACCTTCGATAAAATGATAGTAGATGCTGCCGACGGTCATGTCGGGAATCCTGGCGGCCAGCTGCTCCACCGACGTGAACCGGATTCCCGTATCAAAGACGACGATTTGCGCGCGCACAAATGAGAAGGGAAACTCCGCCTGAATCCAATTCATCGCGTCGCGGCGCGCGAGTCTCGTCTCGATTAAGTCCATCATCTCCACTCGCAGGCTCTCCAGAGAGTCGAAGGCGAGCGGATTGAGTACGCCGAACTGCTCCGACAGCTCTTCATCGTTCAGATTGCGTCGGACCCAGGCGGAGAAGTCGTTCTGGAATTCGGGTTCGTCGAATTGGGGCCTCATGCGGCCGCCCCAAAAGTGCTGGTAGATGCAATCGGTTTCGACTTCGCGCAGATGCGCGCTCAATTCCCGCAGCGAATAGGCGTGGCGGCCGGTTGCAATGGCAATGAGCGAACAGTCTTTCAGCGCAAACGGAGCAGGCATTGTTTCCTCTATTTGTCGTCGAAAAGTCCGAGCAGCTTGTGTGCGGTTACAATTTGCTCGACAACGGCGGGATCGGCCAGCGTGGTCACGTTGCCGAGGTCATCGTACTCTCCGACCGCGATCTTGCGCAAGATTCGCCGCATGATTTTCCCGCTGCGCGTTTTGGGAAGTCCACGCACGGGCAGTACGACTTCAGGCCGGGCGATTGGACTAATATCTTGGCGGACGTGCTCCTTGAGCGCGCCTTGCAGCTCGTCGTGGTTCATGGTCACGCCTTTACCCTTGGGAACGACAAAGGCGAAGATCGCGGTACCTTTCAGGGCATGGGGCACTCCGACCACCGCGGCTTCGCCCACGAGATGGTTGGCCGCGAGCGAACTCTCGATTTCCGCGGTACCGAGTCGATGGCCGGCGACGTTAATCACGTCGTCCACTCTGCCGCTGATCCAGTAATAACCGTCGTCATCCCGTTTGCATCCGTCGCCGGTGAAATAATAGCCCTTATAGTGCGAGAAATAGGTCTGGCGGAAGCGCTTATGATCTCCGTGAATTGTGCGCGCCATTCCCGGCCACGGCCTACGTATGCACAGATGGCCGCTCACTCCATTCCCGTGAAGCTCCCTGCCGTGTTCATCGACCAACACGGGATCGACACCGAAAAACGGCAGCGTGGCCGAGCCCGGTTTTAGGCCGTTGACTCCGGGGAGCGGAGTAATCATGATCCCGCCGGTCTCCGTCTGCCACCAGGTATCGACGACGGGACATTTTTTCTCGCCCACGACTTCAAAGTACCACTTCCAGGCCTCGGGATTGATCGGCTCGCCAACTGTGCCGAGAATTCTCAGGCTGCTGCGGTCGTGTTTCTTCACCCAGTCATCACCTTCACAAAGAATGGCCCGGATTGCCGTCGGAGCGGTATAGAAGCTGTTCACACGATGGCGCTGCACGAGATCCCAATAGCGGCCCGGATTCGGACAGACCGGAGTGGACTCGAACATGACAGTCGTGGCGCCGTTAGCGAGCGGACCGTAGATGACGTAGCTATGCCCGGTGACCCAACCGATATCGGCGACACACGCGTAAATATCGCCGGGATGGTAGTCGAAGACGATCTTGTGAGTCAGTGCGGCATGGAGGAGATAACCTCCCTGCGTATGGAGGACTCCTTTCGGCTTGCCGGTTGATCCCGAAGTGTAGAGAATGAACAGCGGATCCTCGGCACTCATCCACTCGCAGGGGCAGGTGCCCCGCTCTGCGGCCATCGCCTCTTCGAGCCAACAGTCGCGGCCATGTTTCATCGGCACATCCGTCCTGGTACGACGGGCGACAAACACCTGCTTTACCGAAGTCGCCCCTTCGAGGGCCTCGTCCGTGATGGCCTTTAGCGGAATCTCCTTGCCGCCTCGACGGCCTTCATTGGCCGTGATCACGACGGTGGCCTGCGAATCGATGATCCGGTCGCGCAGTGCATTGGCCGAGAATCCGGCAAAGACTACGGAGTGAACAGCCCCGATCCGGGCACATGCAAGCATTGCATAGGCTGCCTCGGGAATCATCGGCATATAGATAATCACGCGGTCTCCCTTTCGCACTCCCGCGTGCTTCAGCACATTCCCCAATCGGGCGGTTTCCCACTTCAATTCACGGTAGCTGATATGCCGTCCTTCGCCCGGATCGTCAGCTTCCCAGATGATCGCTGTATCATCCGCCTTCTCAGGCAGATGGCGGTCGAGGCAGTTAAAGGCGGCGTTAAGCATTCCGCCTTGAAACCAGGTCACCTCGCCGTCATGGAATTCGGCTTCGAGCACCTTGGTCCACGGGTGGTACCAGTACAGACTGCGAGCCTGCTCGGCCCAGAACTGCTCGGGCTCTTTGATCGAACGATCGTATAGTCGCCGGTACTCATCGAGATTCTTAACATGCGGACGGATCGGGCCGCGATACGGATTCTCGATCAGTTCGCCATTGTTATCGGATTTCATAAAGCGTCGGACAAATGAGGTTAATCTCGGGCAATCTGTTCAATCCGGTGCAGTCACAGCCGCAGTCACCCTTAAAGAGAGTATACGGATTGAAGGGCGCAAATTCAACCTCTTCGGTCCGCAAAAAGCAAAAGGCCTCCCGATTTCTCGGGCGGCCTTTTGCCGTCAACGTGGCTCGGTATGCAACAAACTGGGGTTGGATCAGGCAGATACCGGAGCTTCGTGAAGTTCGCTTTTCAGCCGCTTCAGCTCGTCCTGATAGTACGACACCCGAGAGACGAGTTCAGCAATCCGGTCATCGGCGGGTGAGACGGACTTGCCGTCAGCCAACACGGCATACACCGTCTCACCGAGCGCGCGGGCCGCTGCTTGCTCCCTGCGTTCCGCCTGAAAAATATCCATCCGCAACCGCCCTTGTCGGGTCAGCTCGTCACCCAGCTCCTGAACTTCTCGCAGACCGCTCTTGACTGTGTCTTTCAAATCCTGCCACATTGTCAGATTTCCCTTCCGAGTAGCTGAATCGCGCCCGCGCTCCTCCCTACAATTTAAGTACGATAATCTGCGTCGATTCGTTCCCGATGGCTATGTGCGATTCCAAGAGTGAGACGGTTCCGGCCGGGTTGCGGACAGAGAGTGTACGCGATGGTTTCAGGTATAGAGTCCTTAGCCCGGCTCGGCGAGTTCAAGGTGCTCGATCCGAAGATTCTTACACGCGTTTGCGACAACCTCGCGATAGATTTCCGGCAGGCGCTACTCCTTTTTTGGTCTCGATTTGGCCTTGGCTTTCGCAGCATGTACGGCATACACTCCGGGTCCCATTAGCAGCAGAGCAATCAGGACAACAAGATAAGCCGCCGCCTTCTCTTTCACACCAAACGGGTCGTCGGCATGCCGGATGAATAGCGCGACACTCATGTTGACACCCGCCATCACGGCCGCGTAGCGGGTCCACAGGCCGAGCAGGATGAACAGCCCGCCGAGCAGCTCCGCAGCAATTGAGAGCACGGCGAATACATAGGGGAACGGCAGTCCCAAATCCGTCACGGCTCCTTCCGCGAAGGATGCGACTCCGCGATCCGTTTTGCCCCACCCGTGGTAAATAAGCCCCAGACCCAACATCACTCGCAGAAACAACAGACCGATGTCTTGAAGCTTGTTTTTCACATTCACCTCGATAGATTCAACTCAGAATTCAGCCAATTCCGGTAGGAACTCGAAAGAGCGGCTATGTCAAGCACGAGAAATTCCGGTATTTCGTAGGGATGATGCTCTTTGAAGTACGACTCGATCCTGTCCAACTTCTCCCGGTGGGATTTGATCAGCATGACGACTTCAGCTTCCCGCTGTAGCTCCCCTTTCCAGAAATAGAACGACGTCGCACCCGCCAGGCAATTTACGCAGGCTGCGAGATGGCTCGCGACCAGCCCGTCGGCCAAAGTCGTCGCCGCGGCCTCGCCGGCGACCGTCGTCATGATGACAATGTCTCCCGCTCCGTTTTCCATAATTAAATCTTCTATCATGCGGGTTGTGAACCACGGACTGAAACGCCGGGACGAACGCTAAAAGGCATCCGCGGAGACGTTCCCGGCGGGGTGAGGGCACCCCGCCCTGCGAATACGAACGGCGGTCCGTCGGACCGCCGTAAGTTAGTCAAAATATTGCCCAATCGCAAACGGGTTTTCCGCTATGGCGCGTCGGTCATCGCTACTCCAATTGAGCAGGACTGCTCCTCCGCCAGTTTCAGAAAGAGAAACTCGGGGCGGTTAATCTTGTGGTCTTCGAGCTTGACCTTCCACTCTGCGGATACAAACAACAGATTTCCCTTGTTGCCGCTCAACCGGCTTTCCGTGTTCGCGTCGGTCGTATGATAGGAAAGTGTCACGGGAATTGTATAGGACTTTGTGACGCCGTGGATTGTGAAATCACCATCGGCCATTCCTTTCAGAGTCTCACCCGCGGCAAGGCTGTTCTTGTCAAAACTGTGCAGCCTCGTGAGCTTGAAACTGGCCTTGGGAAACTTGTCGGTTTCAAGATGGTTCTCACGCATGTGCTGGTTTCGCAGTGAAATGCCGGTATCGATCGTTGTCAAATCAACTTCGAAGCCGGCGGAGTGAGTGGCTGCTAAATCAGCCAAATCCAGATCGACCTGCCCGGAGACATTGACAGTCCTTCCGGTGATCTCCTCCAGCGTAGCCTTCGACACAAACTGCACATTATTTTTCACGTCGCCGGCGATAGTGCGGAAACTCTTGATCTCCGCCTGCGCCATCAAGGTGACCGAAAGCAGCACAACCGACACGCTCAAACCGCGAAAAAGCATGACTCCTCCGGTGGAAAGTAGCCTCTTGATGTGAATTACACACAAGCCGTTTACTCCTTCCGCCAGCTGCAAGTTCCGGTGAAAGCCGGGCACCGGTTTGCACAGTTTACTTGGCCAGATCGGAGAATTTCTGGCTTGGAATAAAACGCGGTACTTTACGACCGGGAACTGCAATGCTCTCTCCGGTACGGGGGTTTCGCGCCTTGCGCGGCGCACGCTCAACGAGAAGAAATATCCCAAAGCCGGAAAGGGTGATGCGGTCACCGTCGATGACCGCATCCATGATGGTGTCTAATGTCGCATCGAGGAATTCCGCGGATTCCCGTCGGGTCATTCCTGTCTTTGCGGCGACTGCCGATGTAAGTTCTTCTTTTGTCAATGGGGCCTCCCCGCTTTTAGCGCAACCACAAAAGTTTATTCGCACGCGTGCTGCAGGAACACGGCATTCCCCCGTCCGCCTTGGAGTCAATTTAATATACCCGCCTAAAATGTCAAGCCTTTTGAGACTTGTCGACCCTTTGGACCTAATCCCCTACCATTGTTAGGATTACGTACGGCGGCAACGGAAAATACGGGACCTACGGGTAGAGATCTAAAGTAATGGGAATCGGTTCTGCAGGTACACACGCCTCCTTTGCGTGCGGCACCCAAAGATAATGGTATCCAAGAGTTGGATCATGCGGTTGCTTTGAAGAGGCGGTATACTGCCGCGTGTATTTTCGATTCGGTCCAATTGCGCACTGAAATTCAGATAGCTATATTTAGTCACTCCAAACCGATTCGAACTCCCGCTGGAGGTCGTTAGCATGACTGAACCTACTATTCACCGCTGTTCACTCCACTGGAGCGGCGACACCGTTGATTACGACTCGTTTGCACGCAGCCATATCGTTCATTTTCCGCGCGGTCAGAGCGTGGCTACTTCCACGTATCGGGAGCCGGAGGAACACCCTGCGAAACCGACGAATCCCGAGGAGTTGCTGGCTGCGGCTCTGGGCTCCTGCCTGATGCTGACTTTCCTGGCTGTCGCGTCGAAGTCAAAGATCAACGTGCTGGATTACGAGGATCATCCGGAAGCACTACTTGAATTGGTCGACCGGCGGATGCGCGTAACCCGCATCACGTTGCGGCCTGTTGTCACGCTGTCTGCGCAGATCAGCCCGGAGCACACTGAAGCGCTCTTCTCCAAGGCCCACGCAAACTGCTATATCTCGAATTCCATCCAGTCGGCTGTTGAGATCCACCCGACCATCAAATTAGCCTGAGTTCTGGAGCAAGATATGCCTCTCTTTGAATATAAGTGCGGAGAATGCGGGTCGGTTGTTGAGATTCTGGCCCTGAGTTCGGGTGAGGACGTACCGCCTGCGGTTTGTCCTAAGTGTAAGGTTAGCTCTGGGTTTACGAAACAATATTCGGCATTTGCGACGCACTCAATGGCGGGTCCGGAGCTGCCGCAGCACTCTTGTGGCGGGGGTAATTGCTGCGGCGGGTCATGTGCGTGGGAAGACAACTAAGCAGAGCAATGGTGAAGATTTGCAGGCTACTGGCCCGGACTTTGCCAATTTGTTTAAAAAAGTGCTTGACAAACCGTTGCCGAATTTGTAACTTCAACGCAATGGACCATATATAGTGGCAATTTTCTGGTTATCCACAATGGTTAGGGCCGGAATTGTGGATGAGCAGGTGCCATAGAGTCTGCGATTCCCGAGCGGGACCGATAGGCATGCTAACTTGAAGTGAGGTCGATGCCCAACCGCAAGTTCAAACTGATTTACCTCTCGCACGACCTGACTAAGAAGGTCGAGCTGACTTTTACCCGGGCCAAGGTTCGGGCATTGTTATTGGCTTTGGCGGTGATTTTCCTGGCAACGAATGTAGTGGCGGGCTTGCTGGCCAGTTTCGTGCTGAACTCGCGGGAGAATGAGGCGCTGAAGCAGGAGAACGATGCGCTGCGGAAGCACCTCAACGAAATGGAAGTTCGCATCGCCTCGGTGAGCAGTGAACTCGGGCAACTTGGTGAGACTGACAAGATACTTCGTATTATGGCAGATCTTCCGGATGTCGACGCTGACGTGCGCGAGGTCGGCGTCGGTGGAACGGAAGTTTTTCCGGGAAGCGAAATCAAGATACCGGAACTATCGCCGACCTTGTGGTCGTTGTCGCGGATTGAGAGAGAGATCGATTTGCAGCAGGCGAGCTTCGACGAGATTCATGCCAAGCTCACTTCGAATGTCGAAGTGATTGAGCACACGCCGACATTACGGCCGCTCGACGGCGGTTACATCTCTTCGGGGTTTGGTTATCGCCGCGATCCGTTTACGAAGCAGGTTGCGCCCCATGAAGGAGTCGACATCTCTCAGGAGCGCGGCACACCCGTGAAGGTTACCGCCTCCGGGCAGGTGATCTACACCGGTCACTACTACAGCTACGGAAAGTTTATCGTGGTTGACCACGGCTTCGGCTATCAGACGGCGTACGGGCATTTGCACTCCATCGATGTGCGCAACGGACAATATGTCAGCAAGGGACAGATGATCGGCACGGTCGGTTCGACGGGCCGCGCGACCGGCTGCCATCTTCACTATGAAGTCCGCTTGAATGGCCAGGCCGTCGATCCCACCGATTACTTCTTCGAAGAGGTGGCCTCACTTCCCGGCAGTTCTCGTAACTGATCGAAACATGTTTATGAACAAGCCCGGCACTCGCCGGGTTTTTTTGTGTTTGCCCACACAACTTTTGTGAACTTGAAGGCGTGTCTTCGGCTTTCGCGCCGGAAAGATCACCGGAGTCCGACGGTTGCATATGGTATCGAGAGGCGCGAGCGCGGTGGTGTCCTGAACAACTTTTGGTGACCCTTCCGCCCGCAAGATGAGGAAGAGCGGGCGTCAGGGTGGCAATGCGTTTGTGATCGGCCCGGCGGTCGGCTGCAAGCAGCCCACACGGCACGGATCGCCACACG